>CACYBV010000164.1 GCA_902772745.1 uncultured Eubacteriales bacterium | reverse complement strand
GACCGGCCAGCAGTCGTTGAGCTGCCAGATTACGGCGCCCATGCAGCGTCCCCGGTTCCTCCGGAAATGCTCCACGCCGTATTTCATGGCCTCTGCCTGCAGGAGCTGTGAGGCATACAGAAGCGTCCCGAATTCCGTCGGGTACAGGAAAGTCTGCGACAGGTAGTTCATGATTTTTCCGTTTGCCGCGTTGTTCCGCTGGTGCTTCTCCATGACATAGGAGAAGATGTTCCGGTCTTCGGGCTCTGTAAAGGTCTCAATCGTCTTCTCAGACGGGAAGGACTGAAAACCAAACTCCGAAAGGTAACGGAAATAGTACTTCCGGTAGTCGGTAAACGGTACATTCGCATGCCAGACAGCCCAGTAATGCACGTCACCCCGGTCATAACCGTTCGGATCATCGAAGCTTCCGCCCGATGAGGGACTCGCCGGCCAGTAAAAGGTCTCGGGATCGTACTTCCGAAGCAGCTTCGGGAACAGGTATTCGTACATCTTGACGTAATCTGTTTTGTCTCCGGGGCGCGTCACCCACATGCCGTCTGCCGTAAACATCTCCATCTCATTGTTGCCGCACCACAGCGCAAGCGAAGCGTGGTGCCGGAGACGCTTGACGTTGTCAATGACTTCCGCGGAAATGTTCTCTTCAAATTCCGGTGTGAAGCGGTACAGCGCGCAGGCGAACATCAGGTCCTCCCACACAAGAAGTCCGTATTCGTCGCAGGCGTCATAGAAATCGTCAGACGGGTAATGCCCGCCGCCCCAGACGCGGATCGTGTTGAAGTTCGCATCCCGGCACTGGCGCAGGAGCTTGAAGGTACGCTCCCGCGTGATCCTGGAAAGGATATTGTCCTCCGGGATGTAGTCCTCTCCCATCGCGAAGACGCGGACGCCGTTGACTTCATGGGCAAAGGATTCACCCCATTCGTCCTTCTCGATGCGGACCGTCAGCGTCCGGAGACCGATGCGTTTTTTCGTACGGTCCGTCACTTCGCCGTTTCGGAGCAGGATCATCTCCACCTCATACAGCGCCTGATCGCCAAAACCGTTCGGCCACCAGAGCTTCGGATTCGGTATCAGGACTTCCGAGGGCGATCCCGGGTACTCTTCCGTTTTCCCGTCAGGATCTGTAATCAGGATGCTGTAGGAAAGTCCCGGGGCGGAGCCTGTGAAAGGCCGCACCTGTCCCCGATCGTCGAGCGTCGGTTCCAAAAGGAGCCAAACCTGTCCGTTTTCATGTTTCTGGCGAATATAAATACTGTCGATCACAACAGGATCGGAGCCCTGAAGCGAAACATCCCGCCAGATCCCGGCATCGGGAAGGCGCGGGCCCCAGTCCCATCCGAACATACAGTGCGCTTTTCTCAATAGCGGGAATCCGCGCGAGCACTCTGCGGAACCTTCCTCCGGCGTTTTTTCATAGGCTTCCCGGATAAACTTTGTCGGCGAATACAAAACGACGCGCAGGGTATTTCCACCCTCAAGAAGTATTTCCTTCACCTCAAAGCGCCAGGTCCGGTGCATGTTTTCCACGTGGCCAAGAAGCACGCCGTTCAGGAAAACATCCGCGACCGTATCGATCCCGAGAAACTCCAGAACAATCCTTTCCGATCGGAACAGTTCCGGATCCGGCGTGAAGACAGCCTCATATACGAAATCCTGTTCCATCAGCTGGAGTGCCTTCATTTCATTATCCCGGAAATACGGATCTTCCATCTTTCCGTTCAGTAAATAATCATTGTAGACCGAACCCGGAACAACGGCCGGGATCGGATCCGGGTCATTCGTGCTGTGCATGACCCAGTTTTCATGTAAGGTCTGTCGAACCATGATCAGCCTCCCTGCAAGGTATTGATTCAGCATCAGATGATCTGAATTCTGTTTAAGCGTCAAGTATGAACATGCAGTCTGTTCCGGCCGTGAGATAAAACTTACACCCGAAGGGGTATATGTTTTTCTTTTTGGAAATCATATGCCCGATCGGGTGTAAGTAAAACTATATGAACCTTATACCGATTACGGCAGGAGCGCTTTCCTGAAGGTTTACTTCAGGTTCGCGTTCAGCTCGTCTTCGACTGCTTTCAGCTTGTCGGAGATGCTTTCACGGAATGCTGCCCACGCTTCATGCGCATCGACATCGCTGACCATGATCTTGGAGATCTCGGTACTGATGTCGCTGTAGAAGTAGCCGTACTCGCTGTACTCCGGTCCGTTCCAGGCCATGACCTCCCATGGCATTGTCTGTGCAACGAAATTGCCGGAATTTGCCATGTAATCATAGACAGGTTCGAAGAGCTTGTACCCGTATTCGACGGAGGTCTCATTCGGAGAAGCGGTCAGGGTTGCAGGCGTATAGATGTTGAACGCCATATCCTGATAGGGACTGATATATGCGCCGGTATCGTCCTTATCCCAGAGGATGTTGTAAGTGCCGTCCGCGTTCTTGGTATAGTCCTTGCCTTCAACGCCGGCAACCAGGAAGATACGTCCTTCTTCACTTGCAAGCCAATCCCACATATCAAGGATACGCTCGAACTTCTCATCGTCAACATTGTGAGAGATGGAAGCCACGGTCCAGTAGTCTTCGGACTGGATCAGGTAGAAGTTGTGGTCACCGCACTCGGAAAGAACGATCATCGGAGCAACTGCTTCGTCATCCGGAACGATGCCGCCGCGGACCATCTTGTTCAGAACGTCGCCGTTGAACCAGCTCGGGCTGTCGTTTCCGAGGAACATGAATGCCTGACCTGCGAGGAACTTCTGGAAGCCGTCGTTGCCGGAGTCGTTGATCTGGTCTTTCCAGACATAGCCGCCCTGATACAGGCTCTGTGCAAATTCGATTGCATCCGCAAACTCATCGGTTGCTTCATACAGACGGTAGTTGCCGTTCTCATCCTTGTGGTAGCCGAGACGGTCCGGATTCGGGGAGTTGATGGTAACCAGCTGATACTGCTCCCATGCCCAGGACTCCATCGTGATACCAAGCGTATTGCCTTCGCCGTTTCCGCCCGGATCCTGCGCCTTGATCGCATCGATCATTGCCTTAACTTCGTCCCAGGTGTAAACATCGCCTTCCTTGTACATGCCGACGGCCTTCGCCCAGTCACGGCGGTAAGCGAACATCGGATAGTAGCAGTTCTGCAGTTCCGGAGGATTCTGTCTCGAAGAAGGCCAGCCGTAAAGGTGTCCGTCAACAGAAAGAAGCGCATCATCGGAAACCAGCTCGTCACGAAGTCTCTGCAGGTTCGGCCATCTCGAAAGGTCCTCGGGGATCTCACGGAATGCGCCTGCCGCTGCCCACTGCTTGAATTCCGCAGTATTTGCGGCCTTCATGTCCCACCATACGATGTCGGGCATGTCATCGGCGTTGACCCATGCACGGATCTTCTCAAGCCAGTCACCCCAGGTAACCGGATACAGATCCCAGTCAATGTTGAACTTGTTCCGGAAAAACTCGTCCTTCGCTGAGAGGTTGGTCTTCTCTGCGTCCAGAACGTCCATCGAAATCGTCAGATGCGAATCATAAGCGCTGTCAGCCGCCGGCGCAGCCGGTTCTGTTTCAGCACCCTGTGTGTCATCCGCAGGCGCCGCAGTCGTGTCTTTTGCGGGTTCTGCATCATCCTTCGCCGCCGTCGTCTCCGGTGCAGCTGTTGTGTTGCTGTCGGGCGTCGTCGTCTTCGTGCATGCTGCCAGTCCGAAAACCATGCAGGCTGCAAGAATCAATGCCAACACTTTTTTCATTTTAGAATCTCCCTTCTAAATGTTTTTTTTGCAACGGTTCGGATTCCTCACCCGAATCGTCAGGTGCTTATATAGAGTAAAGCGAAAGGTTCTCCGCTTTACAATCTACCGCATTTGCATTATCCCTTGACCGCGCCGAGCGTCAGTCCTGTCAGGAAGTAACGCTGCAGGAACGGGTAAAGCGCCATCAGCGGGAATACCGTCACAACGATACAGGCCATCTTAACGCTGTCGCCGTATACCGGCGGTCTCGACTCGCCGTTCAGCGCCGTCGTACTGATGACGTTGGCGGATGAAATGATCTGCCGAAGCGTCTGCTGCAGAGGCCAGAGTTTGTTGTCTTTCAGATAAAGCATGGCGCTGTACCATTCATTCCAGCGTTCCACCGCATAATAAATCGTGAAGGTCGCGAGAATCGGTTTAATCAGCGGAAGGACAATCTTGAACAGGATCTGAATGTCATTGGCTCCGTCGATCTTGGCGGATTCTTCAATTTCCGCCGGCAGTTCGGACATATTGCTGGATACAATCAGCATGTAGGTGATCGATACACCGGTCGGCAGGACCATAACCCACCAGTTGCCGACTAATCCAAGGGCCTTGTAAAGGAGGTATGTAGGAACAAGGCCCCCGCCGAAATACATTGTGAAAACAAGAATGAAACGGAAGAAGTTTCTGCCGGGCATATCCCGCTTGGTAAAGGACTACGCGAGAAGCACCGTCAGGATCATATTATAGAGCGTTCCGACAATCGCAAGGATCACCGAGTTCAGCATCGACCGCAGCAGCAGCGGGGATTCGAAAACGAATTTGTAGTTTTCCAGAGTGACCTGCTTCGGGTACAGCATGAAAGGCTGTCTTGTATATACCGCCTGCGGTACAATTGAAACCAGGATCGTATTATAAAACGGATAGATAATGATCAGCGCAAGAAGCGTCAGGATAATAAACAGGATGACGTCGAATACATGGACGTGCCGCACCATATGGGCGCCGGCCGCGACGGTTTCTTCCTGTATATACTTTCTATTTTTAGCCATTGCCTTATGCCTCCTTATAAGTGCCTTCAATCCAGACGTTTGTTGTCCGCGGTATTGATGATACCCGGGATGGATCTGCGCCTTTGGCGCTCCCGCCATCCTGCAAACACTCGGATCATCACATGATTCCATCATGGCCGAACAGTTTTGCGACCCGGTTCGCGCCGATCAGCAGGACGAAGTTGATGACATTCTTGAACAGGCCGACCGCCGTGGAGAATCCGTAATCCATCGCGGTGCTTGACTGGAAGGTCTTCCGGTAGATGTAGGTATCGATCACGTCACCGACTTCAAAAACCGGAGCGGAATACAGGTTGAAGATCTGGTCGAAGTTCGCGTTCATCATGTTGCCGATCTGGAGAATCAGCATGATGATGATCAGACTTGTGATTTCCGGAAGCGTAATGCGGATGATTCGCTGGAAGCGGTTCGCACCGTCGACGATCGCTGCTTCGTGAAGCGACGGATCAATACCTGCGATCGCCGCCAGATACAGGATCGTGCCCCATCCGCCTTCTTTCCAGATATCCAAAACCACCAGCAGCGGTCTGAAGGATTTCGAATTATACAGGAAGTTCCAGTTTGCAGTCCATGCCGGATTGATGCGGCCGAGAACACTTTTAATTGCGCCTGTATCGCCGAAAAGATTCAGAACCATACCTGAAACGACAACCCAGCTTAAAAAGTGAGGGAAGGTGTAAATTGTCTGAACGGTTTTTTTATACCGCTTCAGTGTCATCTCGTTAATCAGGATTGCGAGGATGATCGGGAACGGGAATCCGAAAACCAGTTTCAGCATAGAAATAACGAAGGTGTTCCGGGTTGCGGTCCAGAAGTCCGCCTCTCTCCACAGTGACTGGAAATGTTTCCATCCGACATTTTTACTTGAGGCAAGATAGCTGTACAGTCCTTTGGATCCGAAGGTCGGCGTAAACTTTTTCCAGGCAAGCGCAATACCCGGAAGAGGCAGGTAACGGAAGATGATAATCACCGCCAGCCCCGGAAGCAGCATGAACAGATAAATCCACTTCAGCTGCCAGATCCGTTTCAGCACACGTTTGCGTCTTTTTGCTTTCTGGGCATCCTGGATGCTCTTGATATCAGAAGAAGCCATTTCTGTCATTCCTTTCTTCCGGATTTTCTGAAGCCCAATTCGGCAATTTCTAATTTTCCTTTAAAAAATAAGCTAATTTAGTCGCATTATTAAGCAAAATCAATTTACCATGTGCTTTTGAGTTTGTCAAGAGGTTTTTGTGAAAAAATGTCAGTTAGTCTGGTTATATTTATGAGATATTATGCATAATTTCTTTTATTTCCCGTGTTTTTCGATATTTTTCGTCATTTTTAATCTCATCATCCTTAAATAACACAGAATTATATTTAGTTTAATTTCGCTTGCTTTTTCCAGAATCTTCGTCTATAATAGAAGAAAATATCAGCTAATGATATGAGCGGCTCGAGATTAAATTCAATTTCAGACTAATTATCTACAAAACAGAGAGCAGGTAATCCATGCGTAAAGATGTGAGACAGGCAGATATCGCGGAAGCGCTGGGAATCAGCATAGTGTCCGTCAGTAAAGCGCTCGCAGGAAAAAGCGGCGTAGGAGCCGATCTTCGGCAGAAAATCCTGGAGAAAGCGGAGGAAATCGGTTATGCGGTTCCTTCCGCCGGGAAGAAGGCCAACGGCAACCTGACCCTGGCGCTGATCTTCCATGAAAAATATGTGGAGGACATGGTTTCCTTCTACGCAAAGCTCAGCCACCAGGTTTCCGTATATGCCATGAATTCCGGAAACTACATCATCAGTGAAGTCATCAGCCGGGATATGGAGCGGAATTTCCAGCTGCCCCGCCTGACCGCGGATGACAGGACCGACGGCGTGATCATTCTTGGAAACTTCGATACGAAATATCTTCGTTTCCTTGCGCAAAACCTGAAGCAGCCCTTCGTACTTCTCGATAACTACGGCGAAATGCTTCAGGTGGATTCGATCATTTCCGACGGATACTACGGCGCTTATACCATGACCAACCACCTCCTCGCCATGGGCCACCGAAAAATCGCCTATGTCGGAACGCTTCTGCAGACGGGTTCCATCACCGACCGGTATTTCGGCTATGAACGGGCGCTTCTCGAGCACGGGGTCAAGGTACGTGAGGATTATGTGCTTGACGACCGCGGTTCCTCCGGCGTCATATACCCCGCCGATCTGTTTACACTCCCGGAGGATATGCCGACCGCCTTCTTCTGCAACAGCGACACGACCGCTGCGGTCCTGATCCGAAA
This sequence comes from uncultured Eubacteriales bacterium, assembly GCA_902772745.1. GTDB lineage: Bacteria > Bacillota > Clostridia > Lachnospirales > Lachnospiraceae > UBA1267. The sequence goes on along the minus strand of CACYBV010000164.1, from coordinate 3,908 downwards.
GCTGCAGAGCGAAGGCTACCGGGTGCCGGAGGATGTCTCGGTCGCCGGCTTCGATAACTTCCTTTCTCCCGGTGCCTGCGATATCGGCATCACGAGCTACGAGGTGGACATGGACCGTATGGCCAAATGCGCGGTTAACCTTCTCTCCAAGAAGATCCGCGGCGTTTATTACCGTAAGGGTCTGTATATCATGGAGGGACATCTCGTGATTAAGAACAGCGTAAAAAGGCTCGTATAAAAAGTGTTGTTCCGGATGCGCTGAAAAGCCGGGATATTTTCCTGAAAAAGAAGCAGGCAGGGTTGAGATTCCCTGCCTGCTTCTTTATGATCTTCTTTTTCAGTGTTTCACGGTTCCGGATCAGCGGTGCTTCGGCCGGAGCTTCAGCACAAATCCGCCGTTCACGCTTTCCGGGATCACAAGGGTTTCCCCTTTTCTTACTGTAAATGTTCTGTGCAGCGTTTTATGGATGTCATGCTGATGCTGACAGGGGCTCTGCGACATCTCCTCCAGGGCCGCTACGATCTCCGGTGTCATTTCTCCTAAAGCACCGACCGCCGCATCCGAAGGGCGCTCGTCGGAAAGATCATCCTGCCAGATTTCGGCGGCGTATTCTTCCGCTTCCGTAAAGTCCAGCGTAAATTCCGCGTTTCTCGGGCGTCGTGCGCAGATGCCCGCGATATACCATGACGCGCCTTTCCTTCGCGCCATCGTCACAAAATTCGCTGGGCTGTCCTCAAGAAGCCGGCTTTCATCCCACGAAGTCGGAAGGCCTGCGAGAAATTCGCGGCAGATGTTGGTCTCGACCGTCTCCGCCCGCCGATTAGGCACGCATCAAAAACCGGCTCTGGACGCTCGCAGCAGATTGTTATCTCACACAAGCCGTTTCAGAACTTCCATGCACATCCGTCCGTTGTGATACGGACATTTCCAGAGGCTGACCATCGGGCGCTTATGGTCCGTGCCGTCCGGATCGGTCTCGCTGTGCCACTCTCCTCCGGCCTCATAATTGATCAGATATTTCCTGACAAATTCCCAGACCTTCTCCGCTTTCTGAAGATATGCTTCATCCCCGGATTTCTCATAAGCGTTCACGAGCGCTACGATCGTCTCCGCCTGCACCCACCAGACGGCGGTTTTATCATCTTCCTTTTCGCACTCGTTGTACAGGTACTCGCCGTTAAAGCCCTGTTCCAGCGTGCAGTCACGCAAAGCATGCAGGATCGGGAGGACCTTATCGGTATATTCCTGTTCCGAAAGAATCTCGAGTGTCCGTTCCACCAGCCAGGATGCTTCGATATCATGGCCATAGGAGTGCAGGTCCACGAGCGAATGATACTCCAGGTCAAAGAAGCATTCCAGGCGGCGCTTCTCGGCGTTATAGACCTTGTCGTGCAGGATGTCGAGCATTTCGCGGATATGAGACGCGACCTCCGGGTCATGCGTGACACGGTACAGCTCGGTATAGGCTTCCAGCATATGCAGGAGGGTATTCATCGTCCGCTCTGCGTTCACACCGTGTTCTGAGAGCTTTTCATTGTCCAGCGGCCCGAAGTCCCGGCAGAAGCTCTCAAGGTATCCGCCCTCATCCCGCATTTTCTCCTCTACGGTATGAAACAGCGTCATTGCAAGCCGGAGCGCTTCAGGATCCCCGGACGCGTCATAATAGGATGACAGGCCGTAGATCGCAAAAGCCGTATTGTAGGCGTGTTTCTGGTCGTCCGCCGGCTTTTTGTCATAAGTGACGGACCAGTAAATGCCGCCGTACTCCTGATCCACAAAAGCATCCCGCAGGATCTCATAGGCCTGCTTCGCGTCTCTGAGGCAGCGTTCATCCTTAAGAAGGAGATACGCGTTGCTGAAAAACCACAGAATCCGGCTGTTCAGGATTCCGCCTTTTTTCGCTTTTTTGTCCAGCACAAGATCCGCGTCCATGAAGCCATAGAATCCTCCGTACTCGTCGTCACGGATCCGATCCCAGAAAGGGATCAGGTCATTTACCAGATGTTTTCTGATTTCCTCTGTAAACATTGATGCGCCTCCTTAATGGTTCATCATCCGTGCAGCTGCACTTTTAGGTAAATTATGCCTTTTCGTTTAGCTTATTTTACTATAATTTAGCATCATTTACCAATAATGTCAACGGAGGATTTAAAAAAGACATGGAAAAGGACCGCCGTCATGGCTGTTTGATCCGGACAGTCAAGCTCAGCCAATGCAAAGAAAGCGATTGCTGCCGTGAACGCCAGGTACGATGGGCGGATCAGATTGTACTATGAAGGAATCAGACAAAGGGATACGACTGTTTCTGTAACAATGGGCAGCCGAAGAAAAAAGACCAATCCGAAGATTTTATGCGCAATATTCCCGAAAAAGGCGTACAGCATCTGAATCAGCATGACAAGATACAGAAGGATTTCGACGATCAGATTCAAGGGCTTAATGGTCTTTCTTTCTCGTTCACAGAAAATTGACAGACCGGTGCTTGACAATAACTGAATGATCATTTATTATAAACACAGTATCTGAAAAGGAGCTTATTCCATGCGCCTGAAAGACGAGCAGAAACAGCAGAGAATCAAGGAAGCACTGATCCGGCTGATCCTCCGTGAAGGTATTGACGGGACTTCCGTGTCCAAGATCGCGCGGGAAGCCGGGGTATCTCCCGCGACCATCTATGTCTATTACGACAGCAAAGAGGCGATGCTCCAGGAGGCTTTCCGTGAATACGCGCACCAGCCCTATCTCTACCTGGAAAACTGTATCCGGCCGGATATGAGTCCCGAAGCGCTCATTGAAGCGATCGTGCGCGGATATTACAGCTATTCGATCGAGCATGAAGACATCTTCAGTTTTGTGGAACAGTGCTCCCGCTGCCCCAGCCTCGCCGCAGCCGTCTGCGAAAAGGACTGCTCCTGTGATGTCTTTTCCGGCATCCACGAATACCAGCGCAGAGGAAAGATGCGCGGCTGCAGCGACTGGACCCTGAGCGCCGTCCTGCTCTCCCCTGTCCGATTCATGGCGATGAACCGAAGCTCGATGGCCGAAGAAGGCGAGCTGCACCTTCGGGAACTGATCCGAATCCTTCAGGATATGCTTCTTTATTGACTTTTCCTTTCCCCGTCTTTTTCGGACGGGGAAATAAAAGCGCTGTAAATAAACGAACATTCACTTATATTTAAGGAGGTAAACCGTGATTGTTATTCCTGTATACAATATGATTATCGCACCGAACGCCACCCTGTTTTTCCCGTCAGAGGAACTTCAAAAACACAGCGGAAACAAAGGATTTTCGGTCAGGGAGAAGGTCGTTCTGATCCTGTCCCGGAACCCGCAGCCGCAGAAAAAAACCGCAGAGGAAGACTTCTATCCGATCGGCGCTGCCGGATACATCAGTGAGATCACTCCGCAGGGCTATACGGTCATTAAAACCCAGTACCGCGTCAATCTGGAGGATATTCAGTTCATTGCGGATGGAACGATTCAGCTCAGCCTTTCCCGCCGGAGGGATATCGAAGACCTGGACGAACAGACTGCTGCGGAAAAACTTGCCGGGCTGAAGCAAGAAATGAGGAAGTTCTCTTCCGCTTTTGAGTGGGCCAAAACCGCCGATTACTTTATCGAACAGGTGACAAGCGTGGAAATGGCGGTCTGTGTGATGTCGCCGCTGCTTACGCTGTCCGCTGACGAACGCTACGCGGTCCTTTCAGAGGACAGCCGTTTGAAACGCGCCGAGCTCATCGAAAAAACCCTCTACGAGTTCATGGAGGTCGGACGTATCACGAATGAAGCCGTGAGTTCCCAGCAGCAGGAATACCAGCAGCGTTATAAGGAAGCTGCCATCCGGCGCCAGATGGAGCATCTGCAGAAAGAGCTCGATGAAATGCATCCGGAGAATGTTCCAGACGTG
>CACYBV010000163.1 GCA_902772745.1 uncultured Eubacteriales bacterium | reverse complement strand
GAATCAATACTGATCCTTAGGAAGCTTCGGGACTTTGATTCGTTTCAGAAAACAGGCGATGCCCCGAAAGAAGTGACCGTTTGTGAGTTCGACAAAACCCTGGGCGAAATTGTAAGGGAGCTTCGATCCTGCGGACATCGAAAGCGACCGGGGAGAATTGTTTTCGATGACTTTCCGTAGGAAAAAGGCGCCTTTCTGCATATTGTCCTTTTCCGGACCGTCAGGGAGATCCCTGGTCTTTCTCCTGGTGTCTCTCTCCATTTTTCCGGCGATGGACAAAAGAAAACGGTACAGCATCCGCCCCATGAAGCTCTGCTGAAAATCCGTAAAGCGGGACTCGAGCGTCACAGGATACCGTGCGGGTTCCGGGGGAACGGTATACGCGTCGGAATAAGCGGTCTCCGGCTCAGGTTTAAGCATGATCGCGACGGTTTTTGATTCGCCGGGCTCAAGATATACTTTTTCAAAGCCCCGAAGTTCCCCGTCGATATAAAGCTGCGCGACTTCGGCGCCAAAGCGGGAGCCGCTGTTTCTGACTGTCTGGGTCCAGGTGTTCCCGTCCTGCGTCCAGTCTGTTTTTTCAAAAGTCGTATAACTGAGTCCGTAGCCGAAGGGGAAGCGGACCGGGACATTATGCTTATTGTAGTACCGGTAGCCGATCTCACAGCCTTCGGCGTAGACTTCGTTGATTTTTTGGCTGAACTTCTCTCCGCCGGGGACGTCCTCGTACCGGAGCGGCCAGGTCTCGGCGAGCTTTCCGGAAGGATTCTTCAGGCCGTAGAGTAGATCGTAGAGCGCTGTTCCGCCGTTCTGGCCCGGGAGATACATACTGAGAATTGCGCTGACCCGGTCGCAGAAGGGAAGTTCAACGGGGGAACCGCCGAAAAGCACGACAATCAGTTTCTTTCCGGACTGAAGAAGCCCGTCGATTTCCCGAAGCTGGTCCTCCGGAAGCCGCATGTGCTCCCGGTCGCAGCCTTCGGATTCGCAGAAATCGGTCAGGCCCGCAAAAACCAGCACGAGATCGGATTCCGCGAGCGGAACGGACCGGATACCGTGCGCAGAAAAAGCGTCCGCCGGAGTCGTAAGATCCGTCGGATTGATCAGTGAACTGCCCGCACCCTGATATCGCATGCTTTCGAAAAGTTCGCCCGTAATATGTATTTTTTCCGTTCCCGTTAGCGGAAGCACACCGTCATTTTTCAGTAAAACCGCGCAGTCTGCGGCGATTTCGGCTGCAAGCATGTGATGTTTTTTCCAGTCGGGTGCTTTTTTTTCGGGCGGAAGAGAGAAGCGGTCAACAAGGTCCAGAATCCGGCGGCACGCGCGGTTCGGGACTTCTTCAGGGAGGCTTCCGTCTGATACCGCATCCAGGATCTGACGGCGGCAGACCGCGGTGTCTCCGGGCATTTCAAGGTCCATTCCGGCCCTGAGCGATGCAATCCTGTCGCTGACCGCGCCCCAGTCGCTTATGACCAGACCCTCAAAGCCCCATTCATCACGCAGAATGTCGTTAAGGAGCCATTTGTTTTCCGAACAGAGCGTTCCGTTGACCTTATTGTAAGCGCACATGACGGTCGCCGGTTTCGCGTGCTTTACGATATATTCGAAAGGCCGGAGATAGAGTTTGCGGATCGTGTTCTCCGAGGCGACAGAATTTCCCATGAAACGGTAATTTTCCGAATTGTTCAGTGCAAAGTGCTTCAGGGAAACGGCGACACCCCGGGACTGTACGCCTTCAACCATGGCAGCGCCGAGGACGCCCGATAGATAGGGGTCCTCCGAGAAGTACTCGAAATTCCGGCCGCAGAGGGGGTTCCTCTTCAGGTTTACTGCCGGTCCGAGAAGCAGGTTCACGCCGTAATAGCGGCATTCTTCCGCGATCGCTTCCCCCATTTTTTTCAGGTTATCCGGGTTCCAGCCCGATGCGGTGCAGGCCGCTGTGGGAAAAGCGGTCGCAGGTTCAGAACGGGTCACGCCGGTGCTGCCGCTTTCCTTCTGCTTCCTGAGTCCGTGAGGACCGTCCGCCATGAGAAGCTGCGGCACTCCGAGCCGCGGGATCGGATTGGTGCACATGAAATCCGTTCCTGAAAGAAGCGCCGCTTTTTCTTCAACTGTCATCTCTGAAAGTGTCTTTTCAATATCCAAGCCTGTTTCCTCCGCCTCTCTTTTCGACAGGTGTTTCCCGCTCTCTTTCAGATTTCTTCCGGGAATTCCAGCTCTTCGACAAAACGGTCCTGGAATTCCGGATTCGCCGCAAGCTCGATAAATTCCGTCCGCGCTGCGATTTCCCCTGCCCTTCTGAATGCATTCTCGCTGAGCGCGCACCGAAGCGCTCCCGTACCTGCCGCATTGCCGACAGGCACGATTTTCGGAAGAAGAGAACCGGGGATCAGGCCGATCGCACAGGCGTTTTCAGGAGACAGGTAGTTTCCGAATGCGCCGGCGAGAAGCACCTTTCCGATATCCGTTTCTTTCCGCCCGAGATGTTCAAGCATCAGCGCGATTCCCGCCGCAATGGCGGCTTTTGCAAGCTGGACTTCGCGGACATCCTTCTGGCTCAGGTAAATACAGGATCCGTCCGCGCTGTCTGCGCCTTCCGCGATTACGAATATACGCTGTCCGTCAAGCGTACGGATCCGGCTTCCGAGTGCTGCTGATCTGCCGCTCAGTTCAGAAGGCTCCGCCATGCGGCCCGTCTCATCCAGAATGCCTGCCCGTAGAAGGGAAGCGATAAGATCGAGAAGCCCGGAGCCGCAGATTCCAAGGGGCTTTCCTGATCCGAGCACAGAATACGAAAGCCCGCCGTTTTCGATGGACAGGTGATCGATTGCTCCGTCTGCCCCTCGCATGCCGAAGGTGATCTTTGCGCCTTCGAATGCGGGTCCGGCCGCGGTGGAGCAGGCGGCAATCCGTTCGCCGTCCGAGAGCATCAGCTCTCCGTTCGTCCCGATGTCGACCGCAAGCGTCAGCGGCTGAGGGCAGTCGAAATTTCCTGCGAGCATGACCGCCGCGGAATCTGCGCCGACAAATCCCGCGATGCACGGAAGCAGAAACAGCTTCGCACGCGCATTTCCGGGAAGTCCGTAGGCTGCAGCGTTTAAAACAAGAGACTCCGAGATCTGCGGCACGTAAGGAGAAAGCACGAGGCTTTCGGGGTCGATTCCGAGAAACAGGTGGTGCATGCAGGTGTTTCCGACCACCGT
>CACYBV010000162.1 GCA_902772745.1 uncultured Eubacteriales bacterium | reverse complement strand
TAGACGCCGGAAAAGGCATATTTCCCGACTTTTTCAAGGCTTTTCGGGAAAACGGGCGCCGAAAGCGATGACGCCCCGAAAAAGGCATAATTTCCGATCATCCTGAGTCCTTCCGGAAAGATCACTTCGGATAATCCGGACAGGGAAAAGGCTTCCGCTTCTATGTTTCGGACCCTTTCGTCAATCTGAAGCACTCCGGTCATTCCGGCCGGGCAGGCAATCAGGTTCTCATGATCTTTCGTGTACAGGATTCCGTTTTCCGCACAGTAGAAAGGATTTTCGTCACTGATTTGTATTTCAGCGAGATTCTTACAGCAGGCAAAGACCCCGCTTCCGATTTCCCTGACATTTTTCGGAAGTCCGATGCCAAGAAGCGCATCGCAGCCTGAGAAAGCGTAAGCGCCGATATACACGATTCCTTCCGGAAGCGCAATGTCTTCAAGCATGCTGCAGTTCCCGAAAGCACGTTCTCCGATGCTGCAGAGTTCTTCCGGAAGACTGATAAAAGAAAGATTCCTGCAGTTTCGGAAAGCTTCGTCTCCGATCCGAGTAACCCCCTCGGGAAGCTGCACACTGACAAGAGGCGTATATCCGCTCTCGCTGTACAGGACTCGGTTGGAGAAAGCCCCTTCCCCGATTTCCCGAAGCGGGCATCCGTCAACAGAATCCGGAAGGATCAGTTCGACGTCTGTTCCGCTGTAGGACAGAAGAACCGCATATTCCGGGTAGACGGCAAAACTCATTTCCCCGGAAATCGTTGGTTTTCTGACAATGCTGAATTCTTTTTCCGGAAGTATCGCCGAAGGTTCCGTAACATACAGCAGTCCGTTTGCGTCTTCGAAGGTCACGACATAGTACAGCTCTTCCGACAGGACAGATGCGTGCACGGTCGTAAAATCCGGCATTTCCCGAAGGGAACGGAGCACCGATCCGCCGCGGCTTCCCTGCCGCCATTCACTGACCGGAAGCAGCTGTCCTTCCGAACCCCATGAAGGAATCAGGGACAAACATTCATATTCGATCGATTCGAAAACGGAGAAGTCCACATTTTCGCGGCCGGAGGCATCAACCTGCGCAGCACTTCCTCCGATGCCCTGAAGCGTGATGCCGGCAGATCTTATGTCGTAAACCAGCGTTGCCGTGATGTCAAGCGTCTCGGCAATCTTCCGCTCTTCCTCCCGGATTCCGCCCGAAAGCAGTGCAGTATGCTGTGTTTTCAGTATCCGCCGGCGTTTTGAGCATTCGGTTTCCAGAACCGGCCAGACCGTATCCCCGGTGTTGTCATGGAGGCAGATCAGTTCCGGATCCGCCGGGAGACGCAGAACGCCCTCACTGTCCACCGCAGCGCGGCATCCGGACATCAGCGGGATGTATTCTCCTTCTCCGATCTTTTGAAGTATCGTATATTTTGCGGAAACAAAGGCCTCGAACTGTTCCTGACTGAGCCTGAGCACATATTCGCCCTGGTCCTCCGACAGTTCGCCGAACTGCCAGTCGTTCCTTGAAGCATTCTGCCATTCGCGGCTGATCCGTGAAAGGAAACCGCTGTATTCCGGATTGATGCCCAGTCCGTCGTAAACCTCCCGCATCTCGTAATACTGGCTTTTGTTAGCGGCCGGAAAATACATGGATATTCCGCTCGTATCCTCGAGATTGCTGTAGTTTTCGATTACCGCCTGCGACAGGACTTCTTCCGCCTCGCGGAGCTTATCCGGGCCAAAGCCCGAGATATTCCTGAAAAAGCCCTCAAGATCAACAAGATCATAAAAAAACGAGCTGTCTCCGGAGGAATCTGTCACGGATCCGAAGCTTCTCGTTTCGGATCTTGATGAAGCGATCTTCGGAAAACCGTCTTTTGCAAGTATTCCGTTCAGGTTCTTTGCAGCGTCCGAGATCAGCTGCTGCAGTTCCCGCACCTTCGAAAGATCCGTGCAGGAAAGGGTCAGGTCCGGGTGGAAATACTCCGAGATCCGGCTTTCGTAGTAATCACGGAAGCTTCGGACAATGCTTCTCCCGAGTTCCATTCCGTCTTCCGTTTCATTGAGGGCGGAAAGAAAATGATAATCCCACCCGTCGCCGGGTTCCAGCTCCTCTGATGCGACGAAGGTCCCGGCAAAATCCGCCAAAACCGTCATGGTTTCGACATTTCCCATCATGCAGGCATCAAAGCCCAGAAGATCCAGTTTCCTGTTTCCGGAAAACAGCGTGCTCTGCATCGCGGTGCGGAGTTCGGAAAGGAGAAGGCCGTCGCCCTGGTACAGCTCATCCGACCCATAGCCTAAAAGCGGTCCGCCGCCGTGATCCCAGAGGATCAGGGCGTAATGTTCTGCAGGATAATACTCCGTGCAGAAATTGACAAAGGCCGAGAGTGTTCCCGCGGCGCCCATATCCGCATTCTTTTTGGTGGAAGCGACGATGCGCTTTCCTTCCTCCATTCCGAGGTCCAGCACGGAATTGCGGTCGCAGGGTATTCCCGACTGCCAGCGTGACGCTCCGCCCGTGTAGAGAACCAGGCTGCTTTTTTCAAAATCACGGCCGGAACCCGTCATTTCCTCTATATCCCGGCTCGCCGCACCGAGCGCACTTTCAAGGTTCGATCCGATCATATAGATCATCACCGTCCAGTTTTTTCTGTCCTGTACGGTGATATTCCCCGCTTCGATTATCGCATCCTCCGGATCAAAGTCCTGGTTTTTCTTTGCAAGTGCACGCGTGTACTGACCGGAAAATTCAGGCAGATCCGGCTCTTCCTCTTCCGCTTCATCGGGTGAAGCAAAGCTTTCAGAGTCCTCCGTTTCCGAATGCTCTGAGCCGCTCGTTTCTTCCTTTTCGGTTTCTTCCGGCACTTTTCCCTTTTCCTCGGTCTCCTGCTCTGTCCGGATCTCTGTTTCGATTGTTTCGGAAGACGCCTGCGTACGGGCAGATGTTCCGCCGGATACGCAGCCGGAAACCAGGAGGACAGCGGAAAGAAACAGCGCGAAATAGTTGCTTTTTCGGAGAAAATGCTTCATTATAACCTCATAATTACTGATTCTCAAAAGGAGATCCGGCACACACCGAAAACAGCCCGGAGACGGCATGTCATCCGGACTGTTTTTTCGAAAGGATCCGCAGAAGATCCCTGATATTCCGTACGGGCACGCAGTACTGGCGAAGCTCTTTCGGAAGCCTCTGCGCCGAGCTTTCCGGAAGAATCACCCGGCCGTACCCGAGTTTTACCGCTTCCCTGACACGAACCGGCGCATTTGAAACGCCGCGGATTTCACCCGTAAGTCCGATCTCACCGAAAGCGATATCCTGCTCTCCGACCGCGATGTCATAATAGCCGGAGACGACGGAAAGGACAACCGCAAGGTCGATCGAGGGTTCCGAAACCCGCATTCCGCCTGTAATATTAACGTATACATCATACTCGCCGAGCGCAATGCCGGCGCGCTTTTCAATCACGGCGATCAGAAGGTTCAGCCGGTTGTAGTCGATACCGACCGCCGTCCTTCTCGGGAGTCCGAAAGCGGTCCTCGCAACAAGCGCCTGGATCTCGAGAAGCATCGGCCGCGTTCCCTCCATAACGCAGGTCACAGCAGATCCGGACATCCCCAGAGGGCGTCCGTTCAGCATATAATCCGAAGGATTTTCGACTTCCGTAAGTCCCTGTTCGCCCATTTCAAAGACGCCGACTTCATTTGTCGCGCCGAATCGGTTCTTGACAGCCCGAAGCAGCCTGTAAACTGCCGAACGGTCTCCTTCAAAATACAGTACCGTATCGACCATGTGCTCCAGAACCCGCGGGCCCGCGACGGTTCCTTCCTTCGTGACATGCCCGACGAGGAAAATCGTGATGTTTTTCTGCTTTGCGGTCTGCATCAGGATGCCCGTGCACTCCCGGACCTGGGACACCGAGCCCGGCGCGGAACTGATGTCCTCACGGTACATGGTCTGGATCGAATCAATCACGCAGAAATCCGGCGTCTCTGCATCGATCAGTTCCTCGATCACATCGAGATTCGTCTCCGACGCCATGCGGATATCGCCAGCAAACTCACCCATCCTGTCCGCACGGAGCCGGATCTGCTGCAGGGATTCCTCGCCGGAGATATACAGAACACGGCTTCCGTGTTCGGAAAGATAGCGGCTGACCTGAAGAAGAATCGTGGATTTTCCGATGCCAGGATCACCGCCGAGGAGCACAAGAGATCCCGGAACGATTCCGCCGCCGAGTACCCGGTCGAGTTCGCTCATTCCGGTCGGAATCCGGTAATGGTCCTTTGTGGGAACATCGCGAAG
>CACYBV010000161.1 GCA_902772745.1 uncultured Eubacteriales bacterium | reverse complement strand
TTCCTCCTGTAAAATATTGGTTGTGTCTTATATATCACCAGGATCCTGGTACTGCTCTGAGAGATACCCTTCGATCCATTTGATGACTTCGTAATCGTTCAAGGGAACGTCCCCGCCGAGCACCTCACGGAGCTCTCTTGTGTCCAGTTCCACCGAAAAGTCCTGCTGTCCCGAATCTTCGGAACTGTGCCGGAAATAAAAGTCCGTATCCGGATGGCCCTGGATCAGGGTCAGGACCGTCGAAACCACGTCTCCGAGCGGGGTAAAGTCGATGCTGTCCTTATAAAACTTCGCCGTGACCTTCGTTCCGTGATTTTCCGGATCATCCTCGATGCTTGTCGATTGGATCGACATCTCGCCGCCGGACTGTTCCGCCGCAAGTTTCAGAAGCGGGAGTCCGAGACCGACCTTTCTGGTCGTCCGGGTTGTGTAAAAAGGATCCGTCACGCCGCGAAGGATTTCCTCCGACATGCCCTTTCCGTCGTCTTCGATCGTGAGCGTCAGCGTATTCCCTTTCTCTTCCACGATGATCGACGTAACCGACGCGCCGGCCTTGACGGAGTTTTCCGTGATGTCAAGGATGTTCAGCGAAAGTTCCTTCATACCTGTTCTCCCCTGAGAATCCGGATCAGGTTCCGCCGCACGAGAGCGCTCGAGTACGGTTCGTCCGGGATCTCGATCGTATCGTTTTCCTCCCTGAGATCCTCGAGGTAATGCGCGTCGGAGCTTACCACAATGCGCTTGTTCTGCAGGTGGAATTCCTCTGTGTAGGATGCGGTGTTTTTCATGAAATGAAGCTCCACACAGGGGTAATCCGGCTCCTCCGGCAGCGTTCCGAGGATCGCGATGACGCCGTTTGCCTCCCGGTCGATGTGAGCCGGATAGCAGGCGCCGCCGTAGCGTTCGACGATTTCGGGAACCTCCTCGTAGGAAATGTCCGTCGCGTTCGTGAGAAAGTCCTCTTCCTCCCCGATCAGCTCGTCATCGCCGTTTAAAATCAGCTGATCCCCGAAAATCTCCTTGTTGTTTTTGAACCGGATCCGGTGCGTATCGACTTCGTCGTTGAAATCAAGCGCCGCCTGGAGCTCCGGAAACAGGCAGATCACATGGATATCTTCACTCGTTGTGAGTTCCATCCCCGGGACCGGAATGATTCCGTAGCGTTTTGCCGCCGTGAAAAAGGCCGGACAGTTTCTGCAGCTGTTGTGATCCGTGAGCGCCATGATCTGGATATTGTTCAAAGTTGCCATCCCTGCGAGATTGTTCGGCGTATTGTCGTTGTCCGCACAGGGCGACAGGCAGGAATGAACATGCAGATCGTAGGTATAGAGGCTCATTTCAAAAGCTCATACAGCAGAACCGCCGTCTCGTAGGAAGGTTTCGGCGAGCGGAGGACATTGACGTCCTTCATCTCGGCCTGACGCACGATCTCCTCCGGAAGCTCCACATCCTCCGAGAGAATGACGACGGCCGTATCCGCAAGCGTCGCAACCGCGATCACGTTAATGTTGGACATGATCGTGATCCAGGCGTTGTCGGCCTGCGCCCTGCCCATTACCCAGGAAAGAAGATCGCCGATGTAAACGCCGTGGATCTCCCGCTCCGGGTCCGGAAGCGCCACTTCCGTAAAACCGTGCTCTAAAAGTTCCGAAACGATCATTTTCTGCTGCCTCCAAAGCTGTCCGCGAATGGACAGGTGACCGTCCGCAAGCCCGCCCGCACCGCGTCTTCCGCGTGTGCCCGGCAGGTCGGAGCGCCGCAGGCTCCGCAGTCGATTCCGGGAAGCGTGTCGCGGATGCGCTGGATTTCCGCCATCATCCGCATGGATTCCCTGAAATTCGGGGAGAGCCGCGATACCGGCACATAAGACGGCATTTCGTCAAAGAGGAAATCCTCGGGAATATACTCTTCATCGGGATCCGCAAAATTCGCGGCCATCGGCAGACACCGGCTTACAGAACGAAGCCGCGCCTTCGCGATGAAGGGATTCTGGACCGTCAGCACGCCGCCGACACAGCCGCCGGGACAGGCGTTGAGTTCCACAAACTTCACATGGGAGATATTGCCGTTTTCAATTTCCTCAAGAACCTTGTTGACATTTTCGATGCCGTCCGCCGCGAGGTAGTCCTCGTTGAGGATTGCCGTCGCTTCCCCGCCGGAGCCGGCCCATTCGATGCCGGTCATACCGGTGTCGGAGATGGTCTGGACCTGGTTTTCGGGCTTCATGACATCCAGAAGCCGGAAGTAGATATCGCTGATCGCGACCACTTCATCGACCTTGCTTTTGTAGGATCCGAAGTTGTTGCGGACATAGCTGACCTTTGCGGGACAGGGGGAAATGAAGCAGATTCCCACTTCCTCATCCCGGAACTCCGGATGTTCTTTCTTCACTTTTTTCCTTGCGAGATCCGCCGCGACCTCGATCGGAGGAAGCATGTGCAGCACATGGTCCTCCAGAGAGGGGTACATCAGCGAGATCAGCCGCAGGATGACAGGGCAGGCGGAACTGATCAGCGGCTTCGGAATGCCTTCCGCCTGCATATACCGGCGCGTATAGGCGGATACCAGCTCCGCCGCTTTCGCAACCTCAAATACTTCATCAAAGCCGATCTTTATGAGCCCGTCCAGAATATAGTCGACATCGTCCATATTGTTGAACTGGCCGTAGAGACTCGGCGCGGGAAGCGCCACTTTGTAGCGGAAACGCTGCAGGGACTCGAGTTTGCCCGCAACCGCCCGCTTCGCGTTGTGCGGGCATTTGCGGATGCATTCGCCGCAGTCGATACAGCGGTCCTGGTTGATCACCGCGTGACCCTCACGGATCCGGATCGCTTCTGTCGGACAGTGATGAAGACAGGTCGTGCAGCCGGTGCATTTTTTCGGATCCAGCTGAACCGAATGTTCGTACTGGTCCATGGCACCTCCTTATCTGATCCAGATCCTCATGGTGACCGTCGTACCGACACCGAGTTCCGTATCAATCTTCATCTCGTCCGAGTAGCGCTTCATATTGGGAAGACCCATCCCGGCGCCGAAGCCCAGCGAATGAATCTGTGCCGTCGCCGTCGAATACCCTTCCTGCATCGCAAGATCCACGTCCGGAATCCCCGGGCCGTGATCCTTCAGAATAATGTCGATATATTCTTCCGTCACGATGACGTCAGCCGTTCCGCCCTCTGCGTGAATGACCATATTGATCTCGCCCTCGTACATGGCTATAGAGAGCTTTCGGATCACATCCGAAGGAAGTCCCAGCTGCCGCAGATTCTTCTTGACTGTGACAGAGGCGGTACCTGCGGATGTAAAATCAGAGACGTCCACTTCAAAGTGGAAAACCAGAGGTTCAGACATGTTCTTTGAGCTTATCGCCCCGAAGTCCGTTGATATAAAGTCTTCCGCAGGCTTCGTACATCCGGACGCGGGTCGCCATCACAACGATTCCGGAAGCTTCCGCAAGCTTCAGGATCGCTTCTGAGGGCCGCTTGCTGCGTACGAAAACGATGCATACCATGTCCATCATTTCCGCCGTCCTGACGACCTGCGGATTCACAAGGCCCGTAAGAAGCACAGCCTGGTCCTTCGCAAACGCCAGCACATCACTCATCATATCGCAGCCGCAGGCGGAAAACACGTCGTGGCCGAGATTCTCCTCTCCGCATAAAACTTCCGCGTCCAGGAGTTCTTTTACATCGCTGATTTTCATTCTCTGTCCCTTTGATTCCTAAAATTCAACAACGAATATCCGTCTTTTCGATCAGGCGTACTTGGCAAGAATTGTCTCGACGTCGTTCTTGGTGATTCTGCCGTATACTTCGTCGTTGATGCTCATGACAGGTGCGAGACCGCAGGCGCCGACGCAGCGGGCAGCCGTCAGGCTGAATTTGCCGTCCAGCGTGCACTCTTCCGGTCCGATTCCGAGAACTTCCTGAAGCTTCTCGAAGATATCGCCGGAGCCCTTGACGTAGCAGGCAGTTCCGAGGCAGACGGAAATGTTGTACTTGCCCTTCGGAGACAGCGCAAACTGCGCATAGAAAGTGGCCACGCCGTAGACCTTCTCAAACGGAACACCCATGCCGTCAGCAATACGAAGCTGGACTTCATCCGGAAGATAGCCGTAGATGTCCTGCGCCTTCTGCATGACGACCATCAGGTTCGACTGGTCATGTTTGTTCTCGTCAATGACATCCTGCAGGGCTTTTGCCTGTTCAGGAGTGTCAGCGAACGGAATCTTGCTGATATTTTTCTTCATAGTTCCCTCCCTGTTTTAGTATGATGAAAGCGCAAAAAACAAGCGCTGATCATAAACACAATACAACGTTTATATAATACAACGAAATATGTTTTTTGAAAAGTGTTTTTTTTTTACTTTTGTAAAAAGTTTTGTCAAACCTCGGGCACAGTTCCGAGATACCGGAAATAAAAAGCGAGCGCCGTCCCCATGAAGGCATGCGAAAACTCCGGCGAACCGAAAGCATCGATGACCTGTCTTCGGGGCATGAGCGTGTAATTCAGAAGTTCGTCGTCGTCAAGGTGCTGCTCTCCCGTAGGCTTCAGGTCCTCCGCGAGAAAAGCCGTGAAATGATTCCTGAAAAGCGCCGGATTGGAGCTTACGCGCCCAAGCTTTGTGATTTTCCCCGCACGGAAACCGGTCTCCTCCAAAAGTTCGCGCTTCGCGGTCTCCTCGGGGTCCTCGCCTTTATTGCAGACGCCGCCCGGGAATTCCCAGGTCATGTTTTCTTCGGCGTGCCGCCACTGCCGCACCATCACAAACTGATCCCGCCAGACCGCGATGACGACCACCCAGTCCGGGGCGTCGATCGCAACATAGTCTCCCGTGATGCCCGTACCGGAAACTTCGGTCTGCTGCAGCACGTCGAATACGGGGGTGTGAAGAAGCGGTTTTACTTCTGTGGTGGTCCATTTGAGCTGCTTATCCGTCATCGTCCTCTCCTTCCGTCATAAAACCCTGATTTTCCTCAGGAAAGCCTCCGTCACCCCGCGGTACTTCACAGGATCCTTCAGCATCGATTCGGCGTGCTTCGCGCCTTCTATGATGCAGACCTCACTGTAGCCGCCGGTCGCTTCCGCCATTTTCCGGCTGTGATACGGGAGGATAAAGTCGTCATCCGCGCCGTGTATGAAAAGGATCGGGACTTTGTTCCCACGGAGGCCTGCGACCGGGCGCATTTCGCTGTAAAAAAGGCCATAGCGAAGCTTCGCGAAGACACTCGCGATATGGACGAAAAAGGTCGGAAGATGCATTCCACGAAGGCCGACCTGAAGAACCGGGATGATCTCGGAAAAACCGCAGTCCGCGACGACAAAATCGAGGTCCTGCCGATACTTCAGGACGGCGGCGGATGTCGCGGAACCGAGCGATTCGCCCTGCAGGCCGAGAACTTCCATGTCCGGATAACGCTTCCTGCTGTCCTCGATCAGCTTCGCGAGATCCTTGCTTTCCCGAACCGAATAGGTCACGTGCGTGCGCTCGTTCAGGCCGTGTGCCCTCAGGTCGTACAGGATCACGTTGAAGCCGAAGTCCAGATACATTTTCGCGTACTTCAGCGAACCGAAACGGTTGTCCGTATAGCCATGTGAAATGATGATGTACTTTTTTGCCGGAAGGGGATTTTTCAGAAACTGCGCATGAAGGATATAGCCGTCGTAACTTTCGACGGTATAATCGGTTTTCTCCAAAGTGTCATACCAGGAAATATCATAATGATTCTCCTGCCATTTCCGGGCCTGATCAAGCGTCTGGCGCCGGACGCCCATCGAAAAGGAGCAGAGATAATTCCCCGCGAGAAGGAGAAGTGCAAAAAGAAGGACGATAACAATCGCAGAGACGATCAGAAAGACTTTCATAGCGTTCCAGCCTCCTTTTCATAATCCGTCATCTCCCTAAGGACCTGAAACTGGTTCCGGGCGCGGATCAGGTTGTGTTCCGGGTAATCGGTTTTGAAATAGACGTCATTCTCCAGGTAATCTGTAAGAAAGCGCATCCCGCATTCATAGCTCAGAAGCTCCGCGGACGGGAGGAGGAGCTCTTTTTCACGCTCCGTCAGGAAATCCGCCATTTCGGAAAGGTATCCGCTGCGGAAAGCCGCGTAGGCTTCCGGATCGAAATGTACTTTTGAAATATCCTTCTCGTCTTCCGCCCCGGTTACCGCGCCAGAGCGCACCGCGTCGCCGAAATCATAAAGCCGGGATCCGGGCATGACGGTGTCAAGGTCCACGACCGCAAGCGCCTCGCCGGCCGCATCATCGAAAAGGACATTGTTGATCTTGGTATCGTTGTGCGTGACGGCGAGAGGGATGCTTCCGTCCTCGATCCCGTCCGTCACGATCGAAGCCAGTTTTTCCTGAGACAGCACATATTCGATAAGTTCCCTGGCCGCCCCGAGTCTCTGCGAGTCCGGTTCATTCTCCCGAAGGTTTCGTACTGTTTTCCTGAAATGCGCAAGGCGCTTCGGCGTATTGTGAAAATCCGGGATGGTCTCATGCAGCATTTCCGAAGGAAAATCCGAAAGCATCCGCTGGAATGCACCGAAAGCCGCAGCCGCTTTCCGGAACTGCTGCAGCGTCCGCTCTTCCGGCTCCACGGAATGCGCATTCTGAATATTCTCATACATCCGCCAGCAGCCGCTTTCGTCCTGATGCAGAAGACCGCCGCGGGAGGTATAGACCACGGTGAGTGTCCCCCGTTTTTCATCCCGGTCTTCTTCCCGAAGCTTTTTCCCGATCCATATGGTTACGGCTTCGATATTTTCCATAACCTCCTGAGGATTCCTGAAAACTCTTGTATTGATCCGCTGCAGG
>CACYBV010000160.1 GCA_902772745.1 uncultured Eubacteriales bacterium | reverse complement strand
CGGACAGCCCGGTTACGGCGTTGCGCTGGTCCTGAAGGAAGCGAAAGACGGCGAAGCTTACGAAGAGATCGTCGCTTTCGTTCCGGCTGATCATACATACGGTATCGTGGGCAGCTTCGAGGGTTCCAACTGGGGCGAAGGCGCGGATGTCGCGATGGAGGCCGACGGCGACAACAAGTGGGTCGGCGAAGTCGAGCTGAAGAAAGACGACGAGTTCAAAGTCCGCGCGGACAGCGACTGGACTTACAGCTGGGGCGACGGCGAAGACAACTTCAAGGCGGAAGCGGACGGCACTTATGTCGTGACCATCACCTTTGACGGTGAAACCGGCACGGTTGAAGCAGCCGCAAAATAAAATTCCTTTGGCAAAGGGGTTTCAGGAATGGGACCCTTTTGCCGTAAGCAGCAGGTGAAAGAAACAGGGACCTTCACGGAAGGCCTGCAGAAAATGACAGGCGCCGGTCCGGAACACCGGCCTCTCGTGACATTAATATCTGTTCTGAAAGTGTTTTCCAGTTAATCAGAGGGATCATGCATATGAAAATCCGAAAAATAACCTGTATACTTCTGGCGGCGCTGATGGTTCTTTCCGTAAGCGGCTGCAGAAAAAAAGTCCCTCAGAATACAGAGGCTCCGGAAACTGTGACCGAAAAACCATCGGATACGGACAACAGTCCGGAGACTGTAACAGACAAGCCTTCGGAGACTGCGGCTTCGGAAACCCCGGAAGCCGTGACGGATGAAACCCCTGAGACAGCTTCCGAAGAAACGCCGGAAAGCACGGAGAATGATTCTCCGGTTCCTGTCCAGGACTTTCCGGACACCTATGTCGATAAGCTCCCGGAGAACGCGGAGGACGGACTCACGCTCCACGCCTTCAACTGGACTTACCGCGAAATCATGGCGAATCTCGAAAATATCCGCAATGCCGGCTTCAAGAATGTGCTGACGATGCCTGTCCAGGAGCCGAAAGGCGGCGGCTCCGCCTGGTGGGCCTTCTACCAGCCCCTGAGTTTTTCCGTCGGAAACAACTCGGCTCTTGGGACATCGGAAGACCTCGCGGCGCTGTGCGCCGAAGCCGAAAAATACGACATCTGCATTCTTGCGGACATTGTGGTAAATCATATGGCAACGACGGACGACGAAGGAAAGGAAGCCGACGGGACGCCGATGGTGTCTCCAGCCGTCCGTGAATACGAGCCGGAACTCTACGACAACCGCAACGAGGCCGTCATCGACGGAATCGGCATCACATTCCATCATAACAAAAACGCGGCGGGCTCCGGCGCGGATACCCAGTACTACGCCTACGGAAACCTTCCGGACCTGAATACCGCGAATCCCTATGTGCAGGAGCGGGTGCTTTCCCTCCTCAGAGAATGCATCGATGCCGGCGTCGACGGCTTCCGTTTTGACGCGGCGAAGCATGTCGAGACCTCCGATGATCCGGATTACCCGAGCGACTTCTGGGAAAACACTCTGGAGAAGGCGAAGCAATATTATCAGGAAAAAACCGGGAAGGAGCTTTATGCTTACGGCGAAATCCTGAATGCCCCCTCCGGCCGCAGCCTGACGAATTATACACAGTTCATGCGGATCACGGACGATGGCTTCATGGCCCAGATGAAGAATGTTTTTGCGAATAAGGACCCGCAGAAAATTCTTGATGCGGCGCTGAAGACCGGGAATGCGGAAGATCTGATCGCCTGGGTGGAAAGCCACGATGAATACGTGACGACGAATACGCATTATTCCGATGTCCGGGTTGCGAAATTCTGGTCGCTGATTGCCGTAAAGAAAGGCCTCGGCGGACTGTATTTTGCGCGGCCGACGGATGAACTTACGGTCGGAAAGATCGGTTCCTACGCCTTTGAATCGGAATATGTCGCAGTTTCCAACCGTTTCCATAACCGGTTTTATGACGCGGATTCCTATGAATCAGCGGAAGGAAGCTGCTATATCTGTGAAAAAATCAAGCCCGGCGACCAGGGCGTGCTGATCCTGAACGTCGGCGATACGGATCCGGAGCAGACAGTCGAAGTTTCCGTCCCGCATCTTGAGGACGGCAATTACTATGATGCGCTGACCGGCGAAAAGGCTGTCGTCAGCGGGCACGTTGCTCATGTGAAGTTCGAGGCGAACGGAATGGCCGTGATCACCCGCACGAAGGACATTCATCCGCAGCTTAAGATCTCCGAGCGGGACTGCAGCTTTGTCGGGGACAAGGTGATTACGCTCCAGACGAGAAACTGCGACGAAGCCTGGTACTATTTCAACGGAGATGAATCCGCGAAGACCGCGTTCACCGATACCGCGGAAGTCAGCCTGCAGGATCATGTTGAAAACGGAGCAGTCGAACTCTCGGTATTCGTCCGCAAAGGAAAGAATGAATTCGTACAGACGCTGAACTATACGGAAGTGATGCTGATAGAGGAAAAATTCAATGTTGTCAATCTCGACGAAAAATACCTGAACGGCGACTATGAACTTTATATCTGGAGCTGGTCGCCCGGAAAATGGAGCAAAGACTACGAGATCAGGGACGGCGTGCTTCTCGTGGATACAAAAGGCATGACGGGCTTCTTGATTGCGGTATTCGAAAAAGGCTATGAGGTGAAGGACCTGAATAACTGGGACGGGAATGTTCTGAAGCAGAGCGCCGACATCAAGGGAGAAATTCTGGAAGAAGGCTTCTATGATATGACGGGGTTCTGAGGAGGCTGTCATGAAGAACAGAAAGGCAAAATTCATTATCGCACTGATTCTTGCGGCTGCCATGCTGATGTCTGTTACGGGCTGCAGGAAAGAGGAAAAAGGCAGCAGCAGCGAGACAGCGGCACAGGAATCTTCGGCGGATACCGTATCAGAGCCGACGGCGGAGCCTGAAACGTCCGGCGATGAAACTGTGCAGCCGGAAACACCGGCAGAAGACGAAGGTCCCGACGATCAGCCGCTCACGCTTGAGCCCGCGGGCGACGTCGTTTCTAAATACAGCAAAGACGATACCGACTATACGAGTCTTCCCGCGGAACCGACGAAGACCCTGCGGCTTCATTACCGCCGAAACGACGATTCCTACAACGACCGGAGCTGTTATGAGCCCTGGAATGTCTGGGCCTGGGATATGACGAACAGCGGAAACGGCGCGGCTTATGAATTCGGAGGATACGATGATTACGGCGTATACTGTGATCTTGATCTCATGACAATCTCCGAAAACCGGCCGATCAGAGAACTGGGCTTCATCGTCCGTACTGACAACTGGTCGAAAGATCCCGACGGAGACCGTTCGATCGAAATCCTCGAGGAGACCCCGGGCGGCCTGCAGGAAGCCTGGGTCCGCACGACAGAGTCGACGGTCTTCAGCACGCAGGATAATGCGCTGCAGTCCATCGTGAGCTACGCGCTCCTCCGTGACGCAAGAACCGTCAGCGTATATTTCAAGCCGCTCTCGGCGGATTTCAGGTCCTATGCGCCGCGCTTCTCAGTGGAGATCAACGGGAAGGCCGCGGAATTTACGATGGAAGAATATGACGCCGATACGAAGCGGACAAACCTTACGCTTTCACAGGATATCGATCTGTGTGATATTGTCACGATCGGATACCGTTTTGATCCTTCCTGGACCTGTAAAGTGGAACTGATGATGACCAATTACTACGATACCGACGAATTCAACGAGCGTTACGCCTATGACGGAGAGGATCTCGGCGCAACCTTCGACAATGAGGAAAACCCGACGGCAACGACTTTTAAGGTCTGGGCTCCGACCTCGACCGAGATGCTCCTGAACATCTACAACACCGGCGATTACATGACCGAAACAAAACCCGCCGCCGTTTATGAGATGGAGCGGGGCGATCAGGGCGTGTTCAGCTATACGGTTCCCGAGGACCTGGACGGGAAGTACTACACTTACACTGTCACCAATTCCAAGGGCAGAAACGAAGTCACCGATCCCTATGCGAAAAGCGCCGGCGTGAACGGACGCCGCGGAATGGTCATCAATTTCACAAAGCTGAACGAAGAACTCGCAGGCTGGAATGAGGATGTCCGCCCCTTTACGGGCAAGGCGGTCGACGCGGTGATCTATGAGGCGCACGTCCGTGATATGACGATCAGCGAAACGAGCGGCGTCACGAAAGAATACCGCGGACGATTCCTCGGCCTTGCGGAGCCGGGAACCACCTACAGCGAGAACGGCGTGACCGTTTCGACCGGCCTTGACCACCTGAAGGAACTCGGCATTACGCACGTTCAGCTGCAGCCCTTCTACGATTATTCCTCGGTTGACGAAACGATGTCCGGGACCGATCCCTCGGACGACAATTACAACTGGGGCTATGATCCGCAGAACTACAACGTGCTCGAAGGCAGCTATTCGACGGATCCGTACGACGGATATGTGCGGATCAGGGAGTTCAAACAGATGGTGATGGCGCTGCATCAGGCGGGCATTTCCGTCAATATGGACGTTGTATACAATCATACAGCGGCTTCGGAGAATTCGAACCTGAACCTTCTCGTACCGTACTATTATTACCGTACGAAAGCGAACGGGGCTTTCTACAACGGCTCCGGCTGCGGCAACGAACTCGCTTCCGAACGGTATATGGTCAACAAATTCTTCCGCGAATCCTGCCGTTTCTGGATCGACGAATACCATCTTTCGGGCTTCCGCTTCGACCTGATGGGACTGATCGACAACCAGACGATGATCGATATTTATCGGGACTGCAGTGCGGTTTATCCGCAGATTATGATCTACGGCGAACCCTGGACCGGCGGCGCTTCAAAGCTCACGGCGGGAACCAGCGATTCGAAACTCACGGCGCAGACGACCGTCCAGGAGTCTCTCGCGCAGGACTACTTCTCGGGAAGCGACATCCTTGTCGGCGCTTTCAACGACGTGATCCGGAATGCGATCCGCGGCGACAACGGCCCCGGAAAAGGCTTTGTCCAGGGCAGCGCAGGCGATGCTTCGCAGATTCTTATGTGCGCGGAAGGCCTGTTCTCCAAAGGGACCATCAAGACGCAGTCGATCAACCCCAATCAGGTGCTGAATTACGCTTCCTGCCACGACAATTATACGCTCTTTGACCAGCTCGTGCAGACAGTTTCGGAAGAAAAGCTCTATGCAGCCTATACGCAGGCGGATTCGATTGTTTTCTTCTCGGAAGGTGTGCCGTTCATCCAGGAAGGCGAAGAGTTCATGCGCAGCAAAGAGTATGGCAGCAGCGGGAAATACGAGGGGAATTCCTACAATGTCGGCGACAGCGTGAACCTCATGGATTACTCCCTGAAGATCGCGCACAGAGATGTTTTCGACAAGACGCAGGAGATGATTGCCTTAAGGAAAGCCCGTCCGGAGTTCCGGCTTCCTGACAGGGAAGAGATCAGCGCGCATTTCTCGGGCGCCGAATCCGACAATACGAGCCTCCGCTATGAGATCGATGACCTGGTCGTGATCCACAGTACGCTTCCGATGACGGCGGAACTTGACGGTTCGTATGAAATCATCTATTCGAATCTGCGGAAAACTCCGGAGCGGGTTGACGGCGCCGTCGAAGTGGCGGGCGGAGAATCCCTGGTGCTTGAGAAGGTGAAATAAATGTTCAGACACGGCGAAATCAGTACGGAAATCGACAGAAAACCTTTCATCTTCACGCTTGTGGGTTTCCTTGGGAGCACAGCCGCAGCGGTCCTGATCCTGGTTTTGGCGTGGGGCAATGCGCTCGCGGTTTTCGCGGGCATCCTGATGGGAATTATTGCCGCTGCCGCCGGCACCGTACTGTTTGCAATGCTTACCGACCGGGCTTATGTCGACCGGGATACGCTGCATATGAACTATCTTTTCCGGAGAAAGCATATTGCGCTTCGGGAGATCGGAAAAGTTTCCTATCAGGATGAAGTGTATTCGGTGTTCGACCGGAAAGGAAATACTGTCGGAACGATCAACGGAAAACTGACGGGGATCGGAACCGTCATACTGGAACTGGATAAGCGCGGCGTACCGTTCGTATGACCTGAAATGGACGGCCCGTTCTTATATAAAAGAAAATCCACTCAATGAAGATCAGATGGAATGGAGGAGATTATGGCAAGTTTAAAGCTTTCCCACATCTACAAGGTCTATGATAATGGGCACAAAGCGGTAAACGATTTTTCCATTGATATCGCTGACCGCGAGTTCATTGTTTTCGTCGGCCCTTCCGGCTGCGGAAAATCCACGACGCTCCGAATGATTGCCGGTCTGGAAACGATCACCGCGGGTGATCTTTTCATCGGCGATACGCTCGTGAACGACATGGAGCCGAAGGACCGTGACATCGCGATGGTCTTGCAGAGCTACGCCCTTTACCCGCATATGTCTGTATACGAGAATATGGCGTTCGGCCTCCGGAACCGCAAAATGCCCGAAAACGAAATCAAGGAACGTGTCATGAAAGCCGCGAAGATGCTGGATATCGAGGAGTATCTGGAACGGAAACCCAAGGAGATGAGCGGCGGTCAGCGTCAGCGTGTGGCTCTCGGACGTGCGCTTGTCCGTGACCCGAAAGTTTTCCTTCTTGACGAGCCGCTGTCCAACCTGGACGCGAAGCTGCGTGCCGCGATGCGTACCGAGATCACGGCGCTTCACAAGAGCCTGAATACGACATTCATTTACGTTACCCATGACCAGGTCGAAGCCATGACCATGGGCACGAGGATCGTCGTTATGAAGAACGGCTATGTACAGCAGATCGATACGCCCATGAACCTGTACAACGAACCCTACAACCGTTTTGTTGCAGGATTTATCGGAACGCCGCAGATGAATTTCTTCGACGTGAAGCTGAAGAGAAGACAGGACAGGGTATCCGTGATCTTTACGAACGGGGATCAGGTCACCGTTCCCTATGAGAAAGTCTCGAAGATTCACAGCCAGTATTTAAACGGTGATACAACTGTTACTTTCGGCATCCGTCCGGAGCATATTTTCATCGAGAAGAGCGGCGACGGTCTGAAGTTCATCGTGACAAACGTCGAGCGCCTCGGAAACGAGACGATCATCTACGGAAAACTCGGCGACCACCTCGGAGAATTCACGATGAAGGACGAAGGCAACAATATCGTCGTCAAGGTGGTGGACCGGGATGATATCGCGGTCGGCGATGTGGTTTACGCGCAGCCGAACCCCGAAAAGGTGCACTTCTTTGACAACGACACGGAAGTCACGCTGATGAACAAAATTCCGCCGTACAACACGGTTCAGGCGGAAATCAGCGGGGACCGTATGAGCCTGCTGAGACGGGAAGTCCTGCTTCCGCCGATCTTCAAAACGGCCGCAAAGAATGCAGCGGAGATCGAACTCAGCATTCCGCCCTATGCAATCGTGCCCGGGAACGATTTCAGCCTGGAGGTCGCGAAAATCGAGAAGGCGGACGATAAGAACCTCGCATACCTGCAGAAAGGCGACAGCTATCTCTTTGCGCTGGTCGATGATTCCGTGAAAGAGGGCGATGAGTACGGTTTCTCGCTTCGGAATGAAAAGATCAACGTCCTCGTAAATGGCAAAGAAGTGCTGAAGGCTGTCGGAGACGACGAATCTCTTGAAGGAAGCTTCTATAAAACCGAAGTCCGGGAGAACGGACAGCGTGTCCTGCATTTCTTCTATAAGATCGGAGACTACGCAATCGAAACCGCGTCGGAACAGGGTTACAAGATCAACTCCATCGACGGAGATGCCTGCTACAAGAACAATTATAAATACGCGGTTCCGCGGGAGAAGATCCGCCTTGTCGGTTCGTCGGAGAACGGTATCGACGGCAAGGTTAAGGAAATCCTGGACTACGGCAACACCCGTTTCGCAAAACTTGACTGCGGCGGACAGCCGCTCCTTCTGGAGATCAGCGGCCCCGGCTTCAGCGAAGACAGGGTGCGCGTTGCATTCGATCCGGGCGATATCTCGGTCTGGTCCACGCGGATTGACATGAAGCTCTGCTGATATGAAGGTCGATGCGAACGGTACGACAATTGAAATTGCGCCGAATTCAAAACCGTATCTTCTGAAGCGGATCATAGCGGACGGACTGGATACCGTAGTTCTTTTCGGACTGTTCATGCTGCTCACGGCGCTCATTATGAAAATGCCGCTTTCGCGGGTGTACCACAGTCATTTCGAGCGGGCCGGTGCGATTCAGAAAGAAACGGCGGAAGCGTTCGGAAACGACAGAGAGGCCGTAAATCAGGCGCTGAACGCGAATGATGAGTACAGGGATGAGCGTTTTTCGGCAAACCTGCACGGGTATCTACTGAAGGCGCTCGCAGGGTTTATTGCGGAAGCAGTTCTTCTTCTCCTGATTCCTCTCATTACGAAGAACAGGGTGACCCCCGGGAAACTCCTGACGGGCATTATGCTGTTTAACGAACGGAAGATGGAAAGAGCGCGCTGGTATCAGATTGTATACCGTTTCCTGTTCATTTTCATTCTGGACAGTCTGGGTCTCTACCTTTTTACCGGGATTCTGACCTTCCTTCTGGTACCGGTACTCCGGCTCACGGAGATGCTGCTGAACAAAAAGAACAAAACCCTGTGCGATTTTGTGACAGGCGCGATGGTGATTGAAACAATATCATATGATGGAATCAATTAGACAGTAATAATAAGATTCAGGGAGGTAAATTATGAAAAGGTTATTAGCAATTTTACTGGCATCCGTAATGGTTATGTCACTGCTTGCCGGTTGCGGAGGGAATCCTTCAAGCGGCGGACAGACGGAAGCTGCGAAGACGGAAGAAAATAAGACGGAGCCCGGTCAGACGGAAGCTGCAAATACGGAAGCCGCTGCCCAGGAAAGCACTGAAGCTGCGAAACCTGCACCAAGCGCCGACGACGACGGACTCATCCGCGTCTGGGTCGGCGAGGAATCAACCGAGTTCTACCAGAAAGCCTGCGATACGTACCTTGCGGATCATCCCGATTTCGGCTACCAGATCGAAGTCAAGGGCATGGACACCGGATCTGTCGCGCAGACCATTACCAATGACCCGACGGCGGCTGCAGACATCTATACCGTCGCACATGACAACATCGGAAAACTTGCGGCTACGAACTGTGCAAAGCCGATCACGGACGAAGCCCTGGTTGCCCAGGTAACTGCAGACAATCCCGAGTCATTCCAGAACGTTATTAATTCGACGCTGAAGGACAAGGTTTATCTATACGGCGTTCCGTATATTTCACAGGCGCTGTTCCTGTACTACAACAAGTCGCTTGTCACCGAAGAGCAGGCGAAGACCTTTGAAGGCCTGCAGGAAGCCGCAAAGGCTGCAGGTACCAAGGCCATCACCGTAACCGGCGACGACGGTTTCAACATGAGCTTTGCGCTTCTTGCCCGGAAAGTCAGCGACAAGAGCACCACGGTTAAGATTTACGAAGGCGCCGAATCCGTTTCCGGCGGATCCAAGGGCGTAAGCAACTGCCAGGGCGACGATACGGTCGCGATCGTACGCTGGCTTCAGGAATATGCCGCGGATCCGAACGGGTTCAAGTGGGCTTCTTCCGACGGCTGGGAAGCCGACCTCAACAAGGAAAACAAAGGCGCGCTTGCAGTCATCGGCGGTGCATGGCATTACAATTCCGCGAAAGCGGCTTTAGGTGAAACGAACCTCGGCATCACGCTGATTCCGACATTCAAGCTGACCGAAAGCTCGGTTGAAGGCCTGAGCTCCGTCAAGGCGGGCGATGAGTACCGCGGCGGCACTTTCGCAGACTGCAAGTGCTTCATGATCAACGCGACTTCTGCGGCTTCGAAGTACAAAAAGGAGCAGGAGCTGATCATGTACCTTTCCAGCAAGGAAGTCCAGAATCAGTCCTATCTTGAAGTTATGAACGTTCCGGCTTATGTCGGTGCGGCGGACTATATCAAGAGCTGCTACGATGAAGGCAAGGTTTCCGAGAGCGAATACATGCTGGCGGCCTCTCAGGTCAGCATGGCGGAGTGGGGTATCCCGCAGCCCTTCATCACCGGCACGCTGAACACCTATTATTATTCCAAGAATGCTCCGGCGGTTTTCCGTGCGATGATCGACAAGACGGCTTATCCCACGACCGGCGATAAGATTCTTGAAGAAACGGAATCCCTGGAATCGATCCGCAAGGGACTGTACCTGATCGAATATCTGTGGATGCACGGCCAGGCTCCGAGTGAATTCCCCGGAACACTTCCGTCGGAGGCGTAATATAAGGTTCTGATTCCTTTACAATGATTTGGGAGGAAAAAATATGGCTTCCAAGAAAAAAGCGGCACCGAAAGACAAAGCGAACCGGGTGTCCGTCTTTGAGCGGATCGGCAAAGCGTTTTCCGATTTCGGCAAACGTTTTGTCGACGGCTCTCTGGGAACAAAACTTTCGCATTTTATTTTCGGCGCGGGAAATATCTATCACAAACAGTATATCAAGGGGCTTCTGTTCTTTTTGCTGCAGGCCGGCATCCTTGTCCTGATGATTGCCTGCCCGACGATCAACGGAACGCCGTACGGCTGGAAGGCGCTCCGGAACCTCAGTCTCAGTCAGGAGAAGGGGTATGTTTCGGAAGGCGGCGATTTCGATCCGGAAACCGGAGATTTTACCGTCGGTTCGGACTGCAAGCTGATTATCCTGTTCGGTTTCGTGACGATTGCGATGATTATCATTTATTTCCTGATCTGGAATATGAACATCAAATCGTCCGTAAAGGCGGATAACGACAAGAAGATCGGTAAAAAGCCGGCGACATTCAGAGAGGATCTTGCGGAGCTTCTGGACGGAAAATTCCACGTCCTCATGCTGACCCCGACCTGTATCGCTGCCGCGGTGTTCACAATCCTGCCGACAGTCTTCATGATCGCGCTTGCATTTACGAGTTACAATTCACAGGACATGAACGACCTCGGCACAAACCTGTTCCGGTGGAACGGCCTGCAGAACTTCCGAGCGGTCTTCACCGGTGAAGGATCCCTTGGTTTTGAGATCAAGAACCGCTTTCTGCCGGTTCTCGGATGGACCTTCATCTGGGCAATTCTTGCGACCTTCACCTGCTATTTCGGCGGCATCATTCTGGCGCTTCTCATCAATAAGAAGGGCCTCCGGGGCAAGAAAATCTTCCGGACGGTTTTCATCTTTACGATCGCCGTTCCGCAGTTCATCTCGCTTCTGGCGGTCAGGAACCTGCTCGGCGAATACGGCCCCTTCAACCAAATGCTGAAAAATATGGGCGTGATTACGGAGTCGGTCGGATTCCTGGGGCTTCGTCCCGGAGACAGTGAAATCCTCGCAAAGGTCATGGTCATTATTGTCAATATGTGGGTCGGCATTCCGTACACGATGCTGATGACATCGGGCATCCTGATGAATATCCCGACGGACCTCTATGAGGCGGCCCGTGTAGACGGTGCCTCCACGGTGAAAATGTTCTTCAAGATCACACTGCCTTATGTCATCTTTATTACAACGCCGTACCTGATTTCGAGTTTTGTCGGAAACATCAACTCCTTCAATACGATCTTCCTTCTGACCGGGGGCGGCCCGACCTATACAGGCTATCAGGCCGGCGGTACGGATCTTCTCGTAACATGGCTCTACAAGGTTACGATCGATCAGGGCTCCTACAATACGGGTGCTGTCATCGGTATCTTCACCTTCATTATTACCGCAACCATTACGCTGGTCACCTACCGGCGCAGTAAAGCATACAATGAGGAGGACACTTTCCAATGAGTACGACGAAAAAGAAAAAAGTCAGAAGCCAGTCCCGTGCCCGCAAGGTCAGTCTCGGCGCGACTTATACTGTCCTGATCGTGCTTGGGATCATCTGGCTTGTACCGCTGATCTGGATTGTCCTGTCCGCATTCCGCTGTGAATACCATGAGGACGGAACCTTCATCGGAACGGTTTCCTCGAATTTCTTCCCGAGGCAGATCGGGTTCAAGAATTTTAAGGATCTGTTCACCGAATCCTATTACGGTGTTCCCTATGCCTTCCCGAAGTGGATGCTGAATACGCTCATCATCGCGGTGATCGACTGTGTGATCTCGACCTTCCTGGTGCTTTCGGTGGCTTACTGCATGTCTAAACTGAAATTCAAGCTCAGAAAGACCTTCATGAACGTCACGATGATCCTCGGCCTGTTCCCCGGCTTCATGAGCATGATCGCAATCTACTTCCTCTTAAAGTCGATCGGCCTGACCGGCAATCCGCAGCATCCGGAGTACTCTGTCATCGGTCTGGTGCTCGCGTACAGCGCAGGCGCGGGCCTCGGTTTCCAGATCGCGAAAGGCTTCTTTGACGTTATCCCGAATGCTCTTGTGGAATCCGCGAAGCTGGACGGCTGTACCAACTTCAAGATTTTCCGGCGGATCATTCTGCCGCTTGCGAAGCCGATCATCATCTATCAGGCACTGATGAGCTTCACCGGTCCCTGGATGGATTTCATCTTCGCGAAGGTCATCATCGGCGCGGACAACGCCCGTTACTGGACCGTTTCGGTCGGTCTGTACTCGATGCTTTTCGGTACGCATCCCGACACGAACCTCTTCACCCAGTTCGCCGCAGGCTGTGTGATTGTCGCAATCCCGATTGTGACGCTCTTCATGTTCCTGCAGCAGTACTACGTCGAAGGCGTTACCGCCGGCGCAGTGAAGGGATAATTCCGGACACGAATCGGATATGGCATGATAAACACAAGCCCGCCAAACAAGGACTGTCAGCGTCCGATGTTTGGCGGGCTTGTGTTTATCATGATGCGGTCTGTCTTCCTCGAAAAGCTGCATCCGCATCATATTCCCCAATCAGCTTTTAAGGTCCGGGTCGTAGCCGACGAAGAGGTCGCGGAGGAAGACGTCGGCGTGGGTGATCCAGAGGTCGAAGTTGTAGTCGCCCTTGCCGTCAATGATTTTCCAGCCGGCGTAGCCATGCGGATGGCCGGCGAAGGTGTGGATCTCGACCGGCACTTCCTTTTCGAGGAGCCAGGGAAGAAGCCCGTTCAGGTTGGCGATGCAGCCGAAGTCCTTGCGGCCGATCGCAAAGAAAGTCGGCGGGTATCTGAAGTCCTCGCGGGAAAGCTTTGTGCCGAGGTGACGTGCGCCGTAGACGCAGAGATAGGCGTTTTCGGCGCCGTATTCCAGATCAGCCTCGTCCGGAATGTAGTCCGGGTAGTAGTCACGGATATTCTGGCCTTCGGAGAAAAATTCAATGCAGGCGTCGCCGGTCACGCCGCCGTTGGAGAAGCCGGCGTAGGCGAGAGAATCCTTGCTGAGCCGGTATTTTCCGGCATTTGCGCGGATCAGCCGGAAGGCACGGGCCGCGTCGGCCGCGGTGTCAAGCCGGGTCCAGGGGCACATATTCGGACGGCACTGGAGAATGAAGCACTGGTAGCCGAGTTCGTTGAACTCGAGGCCGACTTCGTAGCATTCATTGATCGTGCCCGCGCCGTGGGAGCCGCCTGCGACAAGAACAATGCCGCCGATCGGTGTCCTGTCCTCAGGAATCAGCATTTCGAGATAATAGGGCCTGAAATCCGGCTCATGATCATAGAGATGGTCCGGGTTTTCGGTATAAACGGTTTCCTGAGGCATATTGCCCTCTTTCCAGAGGTAAACGCGCTCCGGGGCGCCGGGCAGGGGCTCGATCGCATCGCGCATCGCGGCGAATTCCG
>CACYBV010000159.1 GCA_902772745.1 uncultured Eubacteriales bacterium | reverse complement strand
TTCAATTCAAAACGCTTCCAGGTTTTTTGATAAGGTTACCATACGGTTATTATGCACGTTTTGAACGGTGATGTCAATCGCAAGAGGGAATCTTCTGCGCCGCTCCGGAAGACGCCGCAGAAAAAATGAAAACTTCTTTACAAAATGCTGCTTTCGTGAGACAATAAACCTGCAGGAGACGGAGTTTTTTTCGGGAGACTGTAATAGGAAAAGGGGAAGAATATATGAAGCAGGCTGTTCTTTCAGTTCCGCCGAATGAAGCGGAAAAAGAGGAATTTTATTCGTTTGTCATGGCGGATACCCCGATAGATGTGGTTCTTTCCAGGTATATTGATTTGTTCATTTCGAAAAATAATCTGAAAGCCTGCATCAACCGGAGCATTTTCCTGAGAAGGCTGATCCTGTCGCTGTCGCTTTTCGTCGTTCTGTCGCTGGAAATGGTGTGGATGTTTTTCTATCGCGCCAGGGGCGTCATCGCGCTGATCATTATAGAACTGATTGTATATCTTGTGCTGATCAGGAAGAAAAAGCTGAAGGACTATCTCCTGCGCGAGGTAAAGCTCCGGCCGGATGATAATATCGACAACATTCTGGTGAGCCAGGTCAGCGGCGCGATAAAGGGCTGGACCAGCATCATCATTTCTGTGGCTCCGCTGGTTCTGGTGACAGTACTTACCATTGTGATTTTCTGGAAACCGCATATGATTTTCGAGAAACAGGCGGACGGATTTTACTCTCTGCGGTATTATACCGGGGCTTTTTCACCGGAAGAGTATGTGGTGATTCCCGAAGCGTATAATGGACTTCCGGTGAAGGAAGTGCGCGGAGAAGTATTCAAAAACGCCAGCGGAATCAAATACATCCGGCTGCCTTCCCAGATAACGGAAATCCGCGGATCGACATTTGAAAACTGTAAAAATCTCAGGGAAATCGAGATCCCGGAAGGCGTCACAAGGATCGGCGGACATGCATTCTACAAATGCAGAAACCTGAGAAAAGTGACCGTTCCGTCCACGGTTCGGGAAATCGGAAGTTCTGCCTTCCGCGAATGCAATTCCCTGTATTCCATTGATATTCCAAAAGGCGCGGATGTCAATGGAAAAGCATTTAAGGAAAGTCCGACAATCGTAAATTATTACTGATTCTGACAGCCATGAATACTTACATTCATCTTCTTTACGTCCCGACCATGGCCTGCAATATGGCCTGCAGATACTGCTATCTGGAAGACGGGACGGTTGACCAGAAAACGGAGCATACGCCGCTTGAGACGCTTCGGTACGCGGTCGAGAAGTGCCGGGAGGAGGATATTATCCCCTTCAACATTTCCCTGCACGGCGGCGAAGTGACCTGTCTCAGTACAGAAGATTTCCGGGCCCTCGCATCGTACATTTCCGGATATTACGGGGAAAACCGGGGGCTTCTTTCCGGCGCCGGTTTCCAGGCCGGTACGCCGCATATCAAGACCAATCTGCTGGCTTTGGACCGCCACATGGAAGCGATCCGGGAATTCGGCGTTTCCGTGAGCGGAAGCATCGACCTGCCGCTTTCCCTGCACCGGGAATACCGTGTCGGGAAGGACGGGAAGGATACGCTTGACCGGATCCTCGAAAATGTGTCGCTCCTTCAGAGACTTCCGAATCATAAAAAAGTTTCCGCGACAATATTCCGCGAGCACCTTCAGCGGATCGATGAAGTGATTGAGGATATCTGGTATCTTCATAAAAATACCTGCCTTGATATGCTCGATTTCAATTTCATGATCGGCTTTGAAAACAGCAGCGGGCTTCTTCATGCGCTGACGGAAGAGGAACAGCTGGAGTTTTACCGCAAAATCCGCGACGCATTTATGGGAACCGAGCTGGAACCGGGGCTTCGCGGTGCTTGGTTTCGCGAGTTCGGACCGGATTACTGCACAAACTGCGTGAACTGCGGGGAGAAATTCTACCTGCTGGAGAGAAACGGGGATGTGTATTCCTGTGTGCGCGGACAGAACCATCCGGAGTTTTATTACGGAAATATCTATCAGGACAGCATGAGCCGGATCATGGAAAACGGAGCGTCGAAAATCCGCGAGGCACACGGGGAATGCGGCTTCGATCCGGAGTGCGGAAACTGCGGATATCTATATCTCTGCAGGACCGGCTGTCCCTTTGTTAAACGGCAGCAGAAACGTGCAAAAAGCTATACCTGCCTGCTGCAGAAAGAACTGTATGAGCTGTGGGGACTTTCTGCACAGAACTACCCGAGGCCGGAAGCGCTGGAGTATGTCTGTGAAATGCATCCGGAGCGGATTGACGATTATGCACTGGCGAAACTTCCGCAGGAGATCCCGGATCTTCGGACAATTATCCGGGAAGATCCGAAGCTGCAGCCGGTTTACGATCCGGATCTTTTCATCCTGAATATCGACGGCCGGGACTATCCGCTGGAATCGCAGATCATCAAAAAAGAGCGGCCGGTCACCTATATCACGCCGGAAAGCCGGGTGGTGCTTTATTCCAGAGAAGGGGTTTTTGACTATGAAAGCCCGTATCCGGAGAATAATGCGCTGTTTATCCAGCTTTTGACCGGGGATACGATCGTCTACGGCGACGAAGGCCGTACGAAACAGCGCCATATCGCGAATGAGATGATATATAAAGGGGCGGCGGAATCGGAGCCTTCGGACCGGAAAGGGTATATCCGGACGGATCTCACGCACTTTCTGCAGCGTTACGGAAAATATCTGTCGCGTGAGCGGGAGAACAACATTTTCTTTACAACTGCAGCGCTTCGGGATTATCACTATACCAAGCAGAAAAACAATGCGTTTTATCATATACAGGCGGTGGATCTGCCTTTTCAGAACCTGGAGTTTTATTACCTGATGATGGAGGGCGAGGGCAATGACATATCCGACAACGTATAACGAGATGGGGGCATGGATCAGCATCAACAAACTGGGAAGCTGCTTCACCCTCGACGAACAGAAGAAAGAAGAACTGTACGACCAGCTGAGGACGCACCGAATTGAAAAACTGAGCGGCGGTATCGACGGGATCATCAGTGTCGTCTACAGAGACGGAAGCGAAAACAGGATTGCGGCGGCGACTGCATTGGATCCCGCGGTTTATAAAGGAATCACGGTAACGGAAAGCGGTGTTACGACAGCCTACTCGGATGCCTATCTCGCAGCGCGCCGATCCAGCTCTTCGTCTTCCTACAGCGGCTCCTCAAGCAATAACAACAACAATAACAATAATAACAACAATAACAACAACCACTGAGGCAGGGGGGGAGCAAAAACGTCATGATCAGCGACCAGGTTCATTAGAAGCGGCTTCAGAAGATGGGGGCTGTGATTGTCACGGATTTCCACGACGGCGGTTCGCTGAAAGTCCGCAGTACCGACCACGAAAGGATGGATGACGTACAGGCTGGTGTAATCCTTGCAAAAAGGTATCGGATCGGCGGCAAAATCCGGCATCAGGAGACGGAATTCAATCCTGGGATGATTTATTCCTATGTGTTTCCGAAACTGCAGGACGGAAGCGTACGATGCGCAAACTGCGGCGGAACCGGGGCGAATGCGCTGTTTTCGAACGGCTGTCCGTACTGCGGCGCCTATTACAACATGGACTATCAGACTGAAATCCCGGGAGCAAGGGAGCACAGCGACCATGTGACAAAAGAGAGA
Source organism: uncultured Eubacteriales bacterium (assembly GCA_902772745.1). Classification (GTDB taxonomy): domain Bacteria; phylum Bacillota; class Clostridia; order Lachnospirales; family Lachnospiraceae; genus UBA1267. Next base: position 752 of record CACYBV010000159.1, on the reverse strand, counting down.
AGAGCCCCGATCGGACTGTACCTTTTGATCGCCGCCGGCGCCATTGCTTTGGGAATTCTGCTTTCTGTAATGACGAGCCGAACCAGAACGGTTTTTGACTATGGAAAAGGGGTGCTCCTCGGCGGGATCGCAGGCGGAGTGATCTGCTTCCTGATCGGTCTCGCCCGCCGGAAAACGGATCTGAGTGCGGAAGAACTGAGGAAGAAAAGCGATGAGGAGAATGTGCTTCAGCGTTTCCGGAAGGATCTCACGGAAAACGGACTGAGCCCCGGAACTTTTATAAGCTGCCTGAACCTCGGGCTTCGGGATTATTATTTCGGTTCGGATACCGACGATGCGCGTAATGTGATCGATTTTGATATCCTGGATTATAGCGGACAAAAGCTTGAAAAGCGGGACGGAAAGGCTTTTGTCTCGACGGATATCCGGATCCGGCTGGTTTATGCTGATGAGGACCGGGTATGGTCGGAAGAGAGCGAAAAGCAGGTCCTGATGAGAAAAAGCGAGAATCCTGGCCCTGAAAGGAAAGGCGGGCTGAACATTACTTCCTGCCCCTACTGCGGAGCAAGCATCGATCTTTACAGGAAACGCTGCTCCTACTGCGGAACGGAGTTTTTGTATGAGCGGCCGCTGAATATTGAAAAAGTTACGAACCTGTAAAATCTGCTGTCTTCCGCATCTTCTGCAGGGGAGACCTGAACCCCTTCTGGCTGTCAGATTTTTGACTGAAAGTCCCCGGCTGTCATGTATTT
>CACYBV010000158.1 GCA_902772745.1 uncultured Eubacteriales bacterium | reverse complement strand
GAACTACAATTCGACGCAGGACATTTCGAATATCCGGATCTGGGAGCATGACCTCGATCCCGATATGTTCCGCGGCTACAATCCCTTCAATGCCGTGAACATCCTGCATGACAGACTCTTTATTGAGTACGACAAGACGGATATGACGACCTACCTGAACCGGAGGGGCTGTGTTTTCTGCGACGGAAAAGCCCTGAAACAGGTGGCATTATATAACCTGATGGCGGCAGAAGAAGGTACCTACTGGGTTGAAGCGAACGGCCAGAAGGTGCATTTCCGCCTGAAAGGGGACGACGATCCCGCAAACCACAGGATCGAGATCACCGTCCGTGAACAGTGTTTCGCGCCGAAAATTCCTTTCTTAAGCTACATCAGGGTGAAAGGCATCACGATGAAGCATGCGGCGACCGGCGCGCCGGTTCCTCAGCGCGGCGCGATCTCCGCTTACCGCGGCCATCACTGGGTGATCGAGAACTGCACGATCGACTGGTCGAACTGCGTCGGCATCGATGTCGGAAACGAATGCTGGCATCACGAGCCGAATGCGGAGCAGCTGATCGGATATTCCGTGATCCGCGGCTGCACGATCAAAGACGTCGGCGTCTGCGGCATCGCGGGACTTTTCGCCGAGGGCATGCTGATCGAGGACAACCTGATCGAAGGCACCGGCTGGCAGAAGATGGAACTCTCCTGGGAAGCGGGCGGCATCAAGCTGCACAACAGCGTGAACGGCCTGACCCGGAGGAATATTTTCAAGAATACGCTTCGTGCCGACCATATCTGGTACGACTGCGGCAACGTCAACAACCGCATCACCGGAAACCTTTTCTTAAACGGCATCGAGCAGCGTGAAGCGATCTTCATCGAATGTACGAGGGAGGGCGTCAACCTGATCGACAACAACATTTTCTGGAATATCGAAGGTCGTTTCGACCCGGCGAAGATTCCGGTCGAACCGGGTTCCTCGGGCTGGTACAAGACAAGGGAGCACGACGTCGTGAACGGCTATGCGGTCTACGGCGAAGGCACGGACCGCCTGCACGTTACGCACAACCTGATCGCGAACTGCCGCTACGGCGGATACTACGCGAAACCGGTCGGCTTCCGCGCGTCGAAGATGGACCGCGGCGGCACCTCCAGAAAAGCGCTCCTTACGAACAATATTTTCTACGAGTGCGGCGAGTCGGCGATCACTTTCCCGACTTCGGACAACAAGTCCGACGGCAACCTCTTCCTCGGATGCTCCGGCGGATTCCTCCGGATCATGTATCCGGAACCGGAAGTCGTTCTCGATCTCAAGACCTGGCAGGAATTCTATGGCCTGGATCTCACGAGCCAGAGCGGCTGGTTCGATCTGGAACTGGACGAGGAAAATCTGGAGCTTAAAGTCGTAGCGGAGAAGAAAGCATATCCGGGATTCCGCAGGAACGCTTCTTTCGCAAGTTATGTGCACGATCCGAAGGATCTGAAGCCGGTCGCCGAGGATGCCTGCTGCATCAGCGATTTCTTCGAAGAAGAAAAGGATCCCGCGAAAGTCGTCGCAGGACCCTTCAATACGCTTGAACTCGGAAAGAGCTATTCGATCGATCCGAGAAAAAACTGAGAACCGGTTTTATTTCTGAAGCCGCAGTACATTGACTGACATGCCGGGCGCCGTGTAGACAAATTCTCTCGCGGCGCCTGTGCATAAAATCGTTTCATCCCTGACCGAATCGGGATGATCCATTGTGTTTTTCGCATGCGGATCCCCGCAGAAACGGTCCACCGAATAGGAATTTTTCACGTCACAGTCAAGCGCGATCCGGACATCATCCGGTTCTTCGCTGAAGTTGACGATTTTGATATAGATGTTTTTTTCATCCGCGGTAGCGACGCTGCACATCGAGGGATAATTCGGAAGCTCGATATCCGTGATCTTTTCGCCATCCGCGAAGAAAACCGCCTTTTTGGCATCGTAAGTGCAGGAGAGCCTGTGGAAGCCTCCGCCCGACACAGCCGGTACCGGGATGTCCGAAGCAAGAACTTTCGGCCCGCGTAGGAATCCGCGTATGACAGAGGCGGTTCCATTCTTTATAACCAGCCGGATGGGCTCGAGGTTGAACAGTTTCCAGGGATCTGTCGGAACGGGAAGCGTGCGGTCATAGTAGGACAGCGGCTTCGGCGCGAGCAGAACGCCGATCCCCGAAGGCGCATCCGGACGGATCAGAACATCCGCCGAGAAAGTTCCGCTGTTCGTATCGAAGTCCGAGGGCTTTGAACTCAGCGCCGTCACGTAGTCTACTGCCCGTAAGAAGGGCGGTTCGGAGGCGCTTTCTTCCGGATTTTCACGAAGGACAAAGCCTTCCGGAGTTTCTTCATGAAGCCCGCGGACATCCCGCTCGGGAAGCGCCGGAAGACGGTTGAATTCGGCATTCCGGAAGACCGTTCCGTCGGCGCCCGAGACAAAGGGCAGGCCGTGAAGCGCCCGGTAAATGGGCTCCGTTTCCTCTTCGGACTTCACGACATAATCGCCGCGGTTTTGGCTGAAGACCTTGAATGCGTAGTAGGACGGAATTACGTGGGACCTCATATTGTCGAAGATGATCAGGTTCGGATACCAGGAATGGTAGCGCACATGCTCGAAAAGCGGCGCATAGGAGCAGAGACGGACCTTGTCCTGGTTCCTTTCGAAGCCGATCATGAACATGGCCTCCGAAACCGCGCCGCGAAGCTCGCCCTCGTAGGTCTGGTTGACGGAGAATTCCCCGACAAAGATATCGGGTTTTGTGCGGTCATAATGATCGTAGATGCCGACATTCTCCGCAAAGAACTCGGGCATATTGTAGTAGTGATCGTCGACAATATCCGGCTGAAGCTCCGGATCATTCGTATTGGCGATGATCAGAAGCTCCGGGTATTTTTCTAAAACCGCTTTTTTGAAATACAGGAAGCGGCGGTTGTACTCCGGACCGTGGTTTTCGTTTCCGATCTCGAGGTATTTGAGACGGAAGGGCTCCGGATGGCCCATCTTCGCACGGTACGAGCCCCACTTGGAATCGGCCGGTCCGAGCGCGTACTCGAGGGCGTTCAGCGTATCCTGCAGCATGTCATCGGTTTCTTCGTCGCTGAAATAGTACGGCTGGCGGCCCTGGCAGGTCATGCCGCAGTTGCAGACAAATAAGGGCTCGGCGCCGATGTCTTCGCAGAGCTGCAGGTATTCGTGAAAGCCGAGGCCGTTTGTGGTATGATAGTGCCACAGAAGCCAGAATGAAGGCCTTTCCCAGACAGGACCGATCGTTTTCCGGAAGAACATCGCGGTTTCCATCGTGAAGCCTTCGACGATGCAGCCGCCCGGGAAGCGCATGAAGCCGGGGTGAATTCCGGCAAGCCATTCGACAAGGTCCTTCCGGAGGCCGTGACCGTTAAATGTATCACAGGGCATCAGGGAAGTAAAGCCGAGCGTAATCCGGCCGCCGTCCGGCGCTTCGATGACAAAGCTGCCGTTTCCCGTCGTTTTGGAAGCTGCCAGGTCCGCATCGTACCGGGCCCAGTCCGCGGAATCAACCGTGATTTCCGCTTCAGAGAATATTTCGGATCCTTCGCGTACCGAGATCACAAGACGAACCGGGGATTCGGCCTTCGCGAAGCAGTAGAAGTGATAGTTTTTTCCGCCTTCCTGGGGAACGCCGCAGTATCCGATGTTCCAAAGGACGCCGCCTTCCTGAAAATCCGCTTTCAGTGCGGCTTTCCGCACGGGATTCAGGGTATCCTCAAACGAGAGTGCGAATCCGCATCCCTCCCCGTACCATCCGGGCACTGGTGTCTCTGCGACCTCATTGTCGCGGACCCAGGAATTCATGCCCTCGCCGTTGTTGAATTCATCCACCCATCCGGTCGGAGAAACAAAGGTCCTCCCGCCGTCATCGGATTTGCAGCCTTCGGGGATGATGGAATCCTCGAAAGAGCGGTTCCTAAGCATCTCCGGATAGAGGCCGCCGTCACCCGCATGGCTGATGTCTTCAAAGAAAAGTCCGTACAGATCTGGCGCGGTATCAAAACGCTTTTCTG
>CACYBV010000157.1 GCA_902772745.1 uncultured Eubacteriales bacterium | reverse complement strand
TCGCCGTAATGCGACTTCGCGTATTCCACAAACTCTTCGACCGTCTTTACCGCGGGTGCCGAAGGGAATTCCGTCGAAGTGTGGCCTAGCATCACAGGGACCGGGTTCACTTCGTTCTTCATGAACAGTTCGTTCGAGAGGCCGGTCACCATCCTGCCGTCGCAGCAGGGAGAAAGCCAGATATGGCTCTGGACAAACTTATCGCGAATGTATTCCGCCGGGAGTGCACGCGCTTCCGCAAGGGTTTTCACGCCGAGGATTTCAAAAAACTGTATGCCGATCTCCTCCGCTTCCTGAAGGCTCTTCAGGCGGCCGAACATGCCGTTTTCATAGGGGCAGAGTTCAAGGCCGGAATCAACGATCGCCTTCTGGAAGATGCCTTTGTTCAGTGGGCTCGCAACCTGCGCCATTGTCGATCCGCCGCCTGCGGACTGGCCGCCGATCGTGATATTCTCCGGATCGCCGCCGAATGATCTGATATTCCGCTTCACCCACATCGTGCCGAAGCGCTGATCAAGATACCCGAAGTTTGTCGGGAATTCCGGGTCCTCCGCCGAGATTTCCGGATGCGCCAGGAATCCGAAAGCGTTCAGGCGGTAATTTACGGTTACGACGACGAGTCCGCGCCGCGCGATCCGCTCGCCGTCAAATTCCATCTCCTGCGTGTTGCCGACCTGAAGTCCGCCGCCAAAATACCAGACAAAGACCGGGAGTTTTTCGTCCGCTTTCCTGGCCGGCGTCCAGATATTCAGGTACAGGCAGTCCTCGGACATCTCGATTTCCGGATCGACGTTCCACTCTCTCGCGTAGATGTCATTCGGATCAAGACCGGGCTGAAGCTGCATCGATACCGGAGCAAATTTCCAGCATTTTAGGACGCCTTCCCAGTCCTTTGCGGGCTGCGGGGCACGCCATCTGAGTTCACCGACCGGCGGTGCTGCAAAGGGAACGCCCTTGAAGGCAATGATACGGGGATCCGCTGCCGGGAGACCTTCCACCCAGCCGTTTTCAGTCAGAACTTTTTTCAGCATCTTTTCATACTCTCCTTTTTCACTTGATTCTTAACAATCACCGGAAGCGGCGTAAAGCCGCATCCCGGGACTTCCGGCATTTGTCAAATCTCCCGTGCGGTATCGCACATTCATTTTCCTCATTGCGGGCTGCAATAAAGGCAGGTGCCAAAGCTCAGGAATGAGCCGCAGCACCTGCCTTCATATTTTTATCACAGCCAGTATGCTTCCCGAACCACCGAGGGATCGATACTCCCGAGGTCCTTCGAGCCGGTCCTCAGCATCATCGCGCGGAGCTGCCCGGTGAATTCACAGACAACTTCACAAACGCCTTCCGGTCCCTTTTCCTCATAGGGCGGCATAAAAGGCCGTCCGACGGATACAAGGTCCGCGCCGCGTGCCAATGCCTTAAAAGCGTCATATCCGTCCTCAATTCCGCCGTCGACGATCAGAAGGAAGTCCGGTCCGACCGCCTCCCGGATTTCCGGAAGCTGCCATACATGCGGCGCCGCACAGCGGAAAATATTGTTGTGATGGCTCAGGATCACGCCCGCAGCGCCGATCTCTTTCGCTGCAAGCGCGTCTTTCGCGCTCATGACTCCTTTGAAGAAGAAGGGAAGTTTTGTCGAAGCGACATATTCTTTTAGTTCTTCCAGCGTCGGCTGTTTCAGCTGGAAACCTGCACAGATTGAATCCTGATCGTCCTCGGAATTCGTCGCATGCTCGACATCGATGCCGACAGCGGCCGCACCGTTTTCTTCCGCGAATCGGATCCTGGAGAAAATCTCCTCACGGTCCGCGTAAGGTTTGATCACCTTCATGACCTTCGCACCGGTCGCAAGCACCTTCCCGAGCTCCTCATTGTCTCCCATACCGACCGAACAGAAGGCATTTGCCATCTTCAGCCCTTCCGCGTAACCCGCCATGCCCGGTTTCAGGTGCGACAGCGCCGCGCCCATGACCGGCGTATCGAATTCCATGCCGAGAACCGTACATTTCGTTGAAGGATGAACCGATCCGAGAATCCGCCCTTCAATCACTAAGGAGTCCAGATATTTTCTCGTAATATCCATCGAATTGCTGTTTTTGTTTTTGATCATCCTGCTGCCTCCTTCTGATTTCACGATCTTATGGTTTATCAGAAGTATAGTCCGTTTCCGGGACGGCGTCAAGGGAAAAATACGAGAGGGGGATCAGCAGACTCCCGGCTGCCTTTCTTCCGGCTGTTTTATTACTTTCGGTTCTTCCGCCCTGATCTCCGGCTGCTTCAGGTAATCCTTATAGTTCTGCGGATTCTTCTGCATATCGGCACGGTATGTGTCATACAGCTGCCCGATTCCGGATCCGAAATATTCGCCGCCGTCCTTCTTCTTCTGTGCCTGAATCAGCATATTTTTCTGAATCGACTCATTCTCTCTGTACTGATCGGCCATCAGCTCTATTACGGGATCCTTCTGAAGCTCTTCCGCCCTGCGGCTGATCTCATTTTCATCGATCAAATCCGGCGCGTCTGCACTCGGAATCATCTGGTTCAGCGCAACCATCCGCGCAAACTTTTCCATCAGGTAATCTTTCTTCAGATTTCCCGCCTCTTCCTGGATCTCCGTAATCACGTTAATAAAGTCACGGACCGGTTCGTAGGCTTTGGAAACGCGGATCGGATTCTGTTCATTCTTTTCAAATTCCGGCTCAAGTTCCGAATCTTCCGCACCGTAAAGTTCTTTCTCCATATCCGAGCGGTCTTTGGGGTTGACATAATCGTTTTTATTGATCGGATCTCTTTTCTCCGGAATCTTCGGTGATTCTATTTTGGTGGGATTCTTCTGTCTCCGCTCAGGCTTCGGCGGAAGCGCCCTCGGAGCTGCCCGCCTCTCCGGTTCAGGCTCGCCGTACAGGTCCTTTTGAATATCCTGTTCGTTCTGCTGTCTTCCCCAGGACTCTCCTTCGGCCATCTCATCGGCATCATATCTGTACGGGTCGCCCGATACGGGTCTCTTCTGCGCATTCGTATCCAGCGCCGATTTGAACTGATGATCCGGGAATTCGAGATCGGACTGCAGACGATATTTTCTGACCTTATGGAAGCGGTCAAGAAGCGGTTTTACACTCGGATTGTGTACTGCATCCGGAACAGCGGCCGCCAGAATATTCATCGCCTGATTCACCATCCAGCGATCTTCTGTCGAAGCAAAGTTGCTTTTCCGGCCTTTGGTGAATTTTTCGACCGCCACCAGGATATTCGCGCTCTTCTCTGCCGCTTTCAGACGGTTTGGCTCCGCGAGATAATCCTGGATGCTCAGCATCAGGTCATGATACTCGGGCTTTCTCTTGATTTCAGGTTTGTTTCTGTCTCCTTCTCCCCGATTTATCATGCTCCTGAAGATTCCGCTCGTAACATGTTTGGAAACATTAAAATCATGTTCGTCGTTGAAAGTAAAGGAATCGATGACTTTCTTTCGGGCAGCCTGAACATTGTCGTATTCCCCGCGGTTGACCTTTTCGACCGTCCGCTTGTTTCGAAGCATCAGATTGTCAAACGGAGCGTTTTTACACTGCTCGACTTTTTTCGCTGAAAGCACTTCCGAGCCGACTCCCTGAATACAGGCACTCATCGCGGTATATTTCTTCCAGGTGTCTGCATCCGCCTCATACTCATATGTGGAACGGTCTCTGTGTTCATAAGGCACGCCTTCCGTATTCACACGGTCACGCAGATTGTCGCGCATAAACTCATAACAGGTCAGCTGGTTTTGTCCGCGCCTGTAATTATACCCGCGATTCAGTCCGTCAAGAAGAGCGGTGACTTTCCCGGACTCCGGCTCTTCCAGTTCCAGCTCCTGAATGTGCTCCCTGAGAAACGCGGAATAATTCAGATCCTGCGGGTAAGGCGCCGGCTTTGTATTCATATACATCTGTGAAGCATAACGTCCGATGCCCATCTGCTGAAGCTGGTTCTTGACAGACGCAAGTTTCGCATAGTTCACATCGCTCGTATCGTCGGCATACATTTCCTTTCCGGTCATTACATACCAGGCTGCTCTCCATGCAGCGTATTCGCTCAGCATTTCCGCTTTACTCGCCTTATTGGAATGCAGGATTAAGTTTATTTCCCTGGCGAGATCGTAAGCGGACAGAGATTCCGGCGGCTCATTATCAAACATCAGTCTTTTTGGCATTGTTATTTCTCCTTCAACTGCATCTTAAGGTGCAATCAGCAATCTTTTGTTTCTTCTGACGCTATTGTACACAAGCCTGTCCAACAAAAGTCCAACAAAATCAACGAAAAAATTGAAAAAAACATGTTTTCAGCCGAATTTCCGGATGATCCGCTGTCTTCCATTGATTTTTCCGATACAATCGGTTAGAATGAAGACAGCATCAGTCAGTTTTTCAGAAAAAGCATTTACTTTCCTGTCAGAGGAGGCTTCCCCATGAGAAAAACCAAAATCATATGCACCATCGGTCCCGCCAGCGAATCCGAAGAGGTGCTTCGGAAAATGTGCCTCGCCGGCATGAATGTCGCGCGGCTCAATTTCTCCCACGGCACCCATCCCGAGCATCAGGCCAAAATCGATACAATTAAAAAAGTCCGCGAAGAGCTGGATCTTCCCATCGCGATCATGCTTGACACAAAAGGACCGGAATACCGGATAAAGACTTTTGAGAGCGGAAGGATCGAGCTTCATGACGGTGACGAATTCTCACTGACCACCGAAGATATTGTCGGAAACGAGAAGATCGTCGCGGTTTCCTACGCAGGACTCGCAGACGACCTCTCGCCGGGCGACCGGGTACTGATCGCAAACGGCATTGTCATCCTCGAGGTCGTATCAATCGAAAAGCCGCAGATTCACTGCCGTGTCATCGCGGGCGGCGCGCTCTCCGACCGGAAGAGCATGAATTTCCCGAACAAGCTGATGAAAAATTCCTTTCTTTCGGAGCAGGATAAGGCGGATCTTCTCTTCGGCATCGAAAATGATGTGGATTTCGTCGCAGCTTCCTTCGTCTCCACCAAAGCCGATATGCAGGCGATGCGTTCCTTCCTCGATGAAAACGGCGGACAGGACATTGACATCATCGCCAAGATTGAAAACCGTGCGGGCGTCGACAACATTGACGAGATCTGCGATATCGCGGACGGCATCATGGTGGCGCGCGGAGATCTCGGCGTCGAAATCCCTTATGTTGAGGTGCCGGCTGTTCAGAAACATCTGATTCAGCGCTGCAGGTTATACGGAAAGCGCGTCATCACCGCAACGGAAATGCTTGAGTCGATGATCCAGAATCCGCGGCCGACCCGAGCCGAAATCTCCGATGTCGCAAACGCGGTTTACGACGGAACTTCCGCAATCATGCTTTCCGGCGAATCCGCTGCGGGAAAATACCCTGTCGAATCTGTCCGCAACATGGCCGAGATCGCGGAATATACGGAGAAGAACATCGATTACAAAAAATGGTTCTACAACACGGAATACGAGATCAAGAACAATCTCGACGCGATCTCGCATGCGGTCTGCACCATGGCAATCGATACCCACGCCAAGGGCATTGTCGTAACTTCCCGCTCCGGCATCACCGCGCGTTTTGTCTCAAGATTCCGCTGTCCCGTGGATATCATCGGCATGACCACCTCCGAAAAAGCCTGGCGCAAGCTGAATCTCTCCTGGGGGGTCATCCCGGTTCTCTCGGAGCAGTTCGACTCGATGGATGTCATGTTCCATTTCGCAGTCATCCACGCAAAACGCGTCTTCGGTCTTAAGAAAGGCGACGCCGTGGTCGTGACCGGAGGCCGGATTAACGGCCAGTCCGGAAACACCAATACGATCCGGGTTGAGACGGTGTAACTAAAGCCCGTAAAGCGCTGTATCCTTCCCATAAATGCATTTTCCGCCCCGAAGACCTGAAGCCGTCTCCGGGGCGGAAAATTTATTCCCAAAAGTATCACTTTTTCCGGACGGCTTCGTGCTGCAGCCCCTAATTCTCAGCCGAATTTCAGATGGTAGTTCCGGATGCAGTTAGCGATGATTTCCCGTGCCTCATCCGCGCCGCCCATCTCGTTCACGACAGTCTTCTTGCCCTCCAGGCTCTTGTAATGTTTGAAGAAATGCTGCATTTCCTCAAAGATATGCGCCGGCAGTTCGCTGATATCCTGATAATTCATATAGGTCGGATCGCCCTGCGGGATTGCGATGATCTTCTCGTCGCCGGCACCCTCGTCCTCCATACGCATGACACCGATCGGATGGCACTTCACAAGCGTCATCGGCCGGATCGCTTCCGAACAAAGCACCAGCACATCCAAAGGGTCTTTGTCATCGCCGTAGGTTTTCGGTATAAATCCGTAGTTCATCGGATAATGCGTTGCCGTAAACAGAATCCGGTCCATTGACAGGAAGCCGGTTTCCTTATCCAGTTCGTACTTGACATGGCTGCCCTTGGTGATTTCGATGACGGCTACAAATTCATCCGGCGTCACCCGGGATTCGTCGATATCATGCCAGATATTCATAAGGAAGTTTCCTCCTTGTTTCAGTTCTTTCCCACCATTGTATTACCTGAGCCGCAGGATGTCAAGTGAAGAAAAACGCTTTGGCGTTCCCGACAAAACAGGCGCTCCTGTCTCTTATCAACAGGAGCGCCTGCATTTTGTCTGCATCTGCAGATCGCCTTACTCAGGCTCTAAGACCCGTCCGACGGTCCTGCATCAGCTGATATCAGTTGCCGCGGACTGCCTTGACAGCGTCGCACCAATCCTGGGTAACCTGCATATCCCACTCGACAAACTCATCATAGCCGAAGTCGACAATCTGGGTCTTCATGTCGTCCCAGATCTGCTGGAACTGCTCATCGGTTTCTGCATAAATCATCTGCCAGCCGGCAGCCGCGGTAATGGTCGACAGCTGGCCGCGGATCGCAGCGATGTCAGTAGAATCAGCAGGCGTGGTATAGGTGGTACCGACAACAACACCCAGCTGATCCTTGCTCTTCAGGTAATCAAGCGGTGCATAGTAACCGTAGGTTGCTTCCCACTGGTTGGAGTAGTCATTGCGCTCATTGTCAAAGACACTCTTCCAAAGGGTCGTGGTAACGGGCTCACCGTTCAGGAGTGCGTTCGGATCGTCAGAATGGATCAGCGGATAGTTGATCTTCTGAGCGCCGTCGGACCAGTTGCCGCCGCCCATGGAATCCGGAGCGACCTTGTCGGGATCGGTGCTGAGACCGAACTCGGTCAGGTCGGTTTTCCTCAAAGCGGGCAGCAAAAAACGCACCTCCGACGGAGATGCGTTTTTATATCGATGTATGGGCGGT
>CACYBV010000156.1 GCA_902772745.1 uncultured Eubacteriales bacterium | reverse complement strand
GCGAACCGGCTCACGGTGCTTGTATACCAGTGGTCGGATGCTACTTACCTCGAGGATCAGGACAAGCTCCGGATGAGCGGAATCTTCCGCGACGTCTATATTCTCCTGCGGCCGAAGAACCGCATCGAGGATTTCTTCCTGCATCAGGAGTTCAATAAGGGCTTTACGCAGGCGACACTTTCGATTGAAACGAAAGTGCGCGGCAATGTCCGGATCAGCGCAAAGCTTTATGACGCGGAAGGCAGTGAGATCGCTTCTTCGGAGGGCAGAAACCCGGTGATGAAGCTGAAGAATCCGAAGCTCTGGAACGCGGAGAACCCCTACCTTTACACGCTGGTCCTGAAGGGCGGCAACGAAGTCATCGTGAAGAAGGTCGGTTTCCGGAAGATCGAGGCGGACGGCGACGTGGTGAAGCTGAACGGAAGCCCGATCAAGTTCAAGGGCGTGAACCGGCATGACTCGAGCCCGGAGAACGGGTACGCGGTCACTTTTGAGGAAATGGTCCGTGATATTACGATGATCAAGGCGCACAATTTCAATGCGATCCGGACGAGCCACTACCCGAATTCGCCGCTGCTTCTGGAACTTTGCGACGAAATCGGGCTCTATGTAATCGACGAATCGGATCTGGAGATCCACGGCGGCGTCGAGCTTTACGGCGGCGGATACGAAACGAGCTACAACATTCTCGCGGACAATCCGGACTTTGCGGAGCCGATCCGAGACCGCGTGGAGGCGAATGTCGAGCGCGACAAGAACGTGACTTCGGTGCTGATCTGGTCTCTTGGAAACGAGGCAGGTTACGGCGGAAACTTCGAACGCGCCTCGCACTGGGTCAAAGACCGCGATCCTTCCCGTCTCTGCCATTACGAGGGCTCGATCCACGGCGGCGGATTCATCGCGCCGGAGCAGCAGATCACCTTTGAATACAAGCGCTATCCGAGGGAAGGAAATGTCCACGACTTCTCGGCGATCGACCTGTATTCGCGGATGTATCCGGGCTATGAGGAGTTTGAAGCTTTCGGAAAAGAAGGCATCAAATCTCTTGCGCAGCTTGCGGAGAAGAACGGCGGATTCACCCGCCCCGTTCCGATGATCCTCTGTGAGTACACGCATGCGATGGGCAACGGCCCCGGCGACCCGGAGGATTACTGGCAGATTATTTACAAATACCCGAACCTCTGCGGCGCATTCGTCTGGGAGTGGTGCGACCACAGCATTTATATGGGCAAAACTCCGGACGGAAGGGACAAATATTTCTACGGCGGCGACTGGGGCGACCGGCATAACGACGGCAATTTCTGCATGGACGGATTGGTGTACCCGGACCGCACGCCGCATACGGGACTTCTCGAACTCAAAAACGTACTCCGCCCGGTGCGCCTCGTTTCCGGGAAGGGGCAGAAGTTCACTTTCAAAAACATGCTCGATTTCACGGATCTTTCCGGCCGGATCGGCATCGCGTATGAGATCCGCCGCGACGGCGAGACGATCGGAGAGGGCATTTTCGCGGAGCTTTCCTGCAAGCCGGGGAAGACCGTGAGTGTTACGATTCCAGAGGAGATCCCGGACGACTTCCGGGTAAGCGTGCTGTTCCGCTATCTGAACCTTCTCACGGATTCCCCGGATTATCTGCCGGATGAACTGGGCTTCGACCAGTATCTCGTACCGGTTCGGACCGTGGATGTGGATATTGAAAGCGAAAAAGCGCCGGAGTGCAGGGATCTCGGAACGGTTCTCGTGATCGAGGGGAAGAATTTCCGCTACGAATATGACAAGACCAAAGCGGCTTTCACGAAGCTGGTCAATAACAACGTGAGCTATCTGGATGCCCCGATGTCACTGAATATCTGGCGCGCGCCGACGGACAACGACCGTGCGCAGCGCGGGGAGTGGGAGCGGGCCGGATACGACCGCATGACGATCCGCAGTTACAGCACAGCCGTAGGCTATGAGGACGGACTTCTCGTGCTGACGGCGAAATTCGGCGCCGCGGCGGTTTTCCTTCAGAAGTTCCTTGAGGTGACTGCCCGCTACGAAATCTCCGACACCGGCGAGATCCGTATGGATATTCAGGGAAAGAAGCTTCCGAACCTTCCGTATCTGCCGCGCTTCGGCGTCCGCCTTTTCCTTCCGAACGATTTCGAAGCAGTCGAATATGTCGGCTACGGGCCGTATGAGAGCTATATCGACAAGCGGCGCGCGAGCTTCAAGGATACTTTTGCCGACACGGTTTCGGAGCTTCACGAGGACTATCTGAAGCCTCAGGAGAACGGATCGCACTGGGGCTGCGAGGAGCTGACACTGACATCTGCGACAGGCGCGAAATTGCACGTTTTCGGCGATGATTTCTCCTTTAACGCTTCTCATTACACCGAAGAGGAACTGACCTTAAAAAAGCACAATTTCGAACTTACAGAGTGCGGTCATACGGTGCTCTGTCTCGACGGCGAGATGGCAGGCATCGGTACGAATTCCTGCGGGCCGAAACTGCAGAAAAAATATCAGACCACGGATGCGCCGCGGCTTACCGCAGTGCTGGCGTTTGAGTAAGCCTCCCGAACGGGCCGCGGGCAGGTGCACGGAATCGCAGAACCCGCCTGCGGAATGGCATTTCCCCCTGAGGCATATCGGATGATGCGCCTCAGGGGGAATTCTGGTTTACGGCTGTGCCTTTATTATGAATTTACCTGAAATCTGTTTGTCAGGCCTTTCTTTGCTGTCGGAAAATCAGCGTGTGCGCGGCGGTTAATTACAGGAAAGGATGCCGCTTGTTGAAGATACTTTCCAGGTCGAGTGCTTGGACCATCCGCGGGGAGACCAGAAGAGGGAACCAACGCCGTCGTAGGGGTTGAACAGAGTGCCGCCCGGGTATTTTCCTTTGTATTTTGCATACATGGAAGTGACCGTTACCCGATAGGTCGAGTTCTTGTCCAGCTTCAGTTTCAGGGTCTTGCCGGTCCACTTGTAGCACTTGGTGCTTGTTACTTTTCCGTTGACGATTTTCTGAACTTTTACGGTGTAGGTTTCATACATTGTTTTTGTCTTGTTTTTTCCGAGCACGGTTGTGATTTTCATGGTGCCTTTGGTCTGCTGCAGCTTCAGGACATCCTTTTTGGAATACCAGCGGGAACCGGTCTCGACTTCGAATGTCGAAGCGGCTTTTGAGGTGCCCGAGATCTGTTTGCATACGTTTTTCGCCATTACGGCCGGTGAGAATGCCATGACCATGACCAGGCAGGTTGCCAGAGCTGCAATTCTTTTGACTAATCCGCGTTTCATTTTTTTACCCTCCCAAGGTTTGTTTTTTTCTGTGCAGATCCTATCATACGGGATATGCGGTTTTGTTTTTGCTTTTTTCTGCGGCCTGCCGTGCTTTACGGCGGCGCTTTGTTTTTGATGATGCGAGTATAACACGGATGTTCTGCGTTTTTGTTTTGGAAGGGGGTCGGACAGAAAAAACAGGTTTTTTGGAGACGGGAAGATCAGAATCCGAAAACGAGGGCTGCCGCCAGGCGCCGCACTTAAGCGCGGTGCCCGGCGGCAGCCCGGAGGAAGCCTGAACGGGTTTTTCAGGAAAAATAATCAGTATAAGATTGCTTCTCGCGGAGGATTGGTGTAGAAATACAGTTCCTCTTCCTCTTCATCATAGATGATAAAACCGAAAGGATAGCAGTTGATAAAACCGGGGACAGTCAGTTCCCCGTGCGAGGTGTCTTCCTGTATTCGGCCGTTATAGGGGATTTTTTTTCGGTTCCACTCTATGGCAAACCCGGTGGTTTCGAGATCACTGACATAAGCATCCAGCGTGTATCCTCCGTCCGTGTCGATCATCTGGCAGCTTTTGCATACCGTCTCCGGGGCTGCTTCCAGACGGCGTTCAAGATAATCAAGCAGGTCTTCCTCTGTCAGTGCGGGGTCGGAGTACTGGCCGGAATCCAGAATGATGTTCAGGGAGGCGATGTTTTTGTAGCAGTGATCCGGGTCCGACGCGGCGCCCTGAAAATATCGGTCTGCGCTGACAGAGTCGGCATAGTTTCGGTATCCGACAGAGTCCGAATCACTGTCCGGCGCCGGGCTTTTCAGCACCAGTGTCCCGTTTTTGAGGTCTTCCGGACTCAGATGATAAACCAGTTCATCAGACAGCGGTTCATAACTTGAATTATCTATGCTTTCTTTGGGAACTTTCAGGGTAAGCATATTGTTATCCACAGCATATTCCGCATAGATTTTAAACTGATAATCGTAACGGTCGGTATATATCAGAAAAATGGTCCCGGGCTGCGACGGATCGACGCCGAACAAATCAGGAAAGGCCCGAAGCTCGCATTCAATTCCGTTCAGCGTCTGAGTGATATAGTGATCAAAGCCATCCGAACTCCAGGACTGCGCACCCCATGCCGAACAGAGGATTTCCGCAGGAAGGAGGAGCTCATCCGACGGAATTTCCGCAGACCCGGAGCCGTCTGCGGAACCGGTTTCTTCTGAGGGCTTTTCATCTGAGGCTTCGGTTTCTTCAGACGGCTCCTCGTCCGCAGATGCGGTTTCTCCCGGTGTTTCTCCGTCTGCGGGTTCAGCTTCTGTCTGCTCTCCGGACAGGGTTTCAGCTCCGGTCTCTTCTCCGGAGTGAACGGCGGCTTCGGCGGTTTTTTCGGAAGCCGTGTCTTTTCCTTCCGCATTTTTCCTGCTGACAAAGATCGTGATGCCGATCGCGGCGGCCAGAAGCAGAATGCCTGCGGCGGCGATGATCGGAATCAGCAGTTTCTTTTTTGATGCGGCCTTACTTCCCTGTACGGCTTCTCTGGGATCCGGGCGGGAATCGGGTGCGTCTTTCAATGGAGCGGCACCCGAGGGAAAGCCCGAAGATGCAGCATTCGAAGAAGCCTTCAAAGGACCTTCTCCGGAAACGGCGTCCGCAGGAAAATTCCCTGACGCCCGGAGAAAGGCATTTTTCAGTTCTGTGACCGTGCGGTACCGCATTTTTTCATCGACGGCCAATCCGCGGAGAAGAACGGCTTCTTCCGCCGGCGAAATCACGGCGCCCAGTTCCGAAGGCTTTTTCAGTTCATCCAGAAGGACGCGCTGCAGAGAGTCATCCGGAATCGCGCCGGTGATCATATGGTAGATCGTTGCGCACAGGGAGTAGACATCCACCCAGGGACCCTGCTCTCCGCGTGAACGATACTGCTCAATCGGAGAATAACCGGGTTTCGAGATCACTGTCCGCGAACGGTCCGTCATATAGTCGACGGTCCGTACGGATCCGAAATCCAGCAGTTTGATTCTTTTGTCCGGAAGGATCCGGATATTGGAAGGGCTGATGTCGCGGTGAACAAGACCGGCCGCATGGAGTTTTTCCAGCGCGGTAATCACGGGCATCATCAGGGCCAGGGCTTCGGGAAAAGGCATCCGCCCTCTTCTCTCTATCAGTGCGAGAAGGTCCTCGCCCTCCAGGTATTCCATGACGATGTAGGCGGTCCCGTTGTCCTCGAAATAATCGAATACGGAGAGGATATTCGGCTCTTCCCGGAACCTGGCGAGGATCCGCGCTTCCTGAAGGAAGTGCTGCTTGCCCCGTTCAAAAAGACCGCTTCCTTCCCCGCTGCAGACCGTTACCTGCCTGGATTCCCTGGTGTATCTCGTGACAAGCATATGAGGGAAATATTCTTTGATTGCCACCTGCTGGCTGAGCGTTTCATCAAAGCTTCGGTAAGTAATGCCGAAGCCGCCTTCCCCCAAAACGCCTTCGATTCTGTAGCGGTCCCTGAGAACGGTGTCTTTCGGAAGCTGATGCGGCTGGGTTTCACGGAGACTTATATTCATTTTCTGCCTCCTGCGACTTTTTCTATATCTTTCTGGTAGCTGGTGGACAGATTATAAACCCGGTAAAGATAGAAATTTTCCTGATCCAGCGCATAGTTCGTGACCTGCTGCATCAAAAACTCCTCCGGATCGTCCGCTTCCATGTATCCGAGGACAAAGGAGTCGAATTCATCCTCCGGACGCAGAACCGGGTAACCGCAGGCCGAAAGAATGGTATTGAGCCGGTCTTCTGTGATCGCGAGATCTTCGGAGAAAGCCGTATCTTTGTCAAAAAACAGAAGGAAACAGACCAGGGTTGTCCGGTCCAGATCGAGAGAACCTTTGATATAGCTTCGGACGGCGTTTTCGCCGGAACGGCTTCGCTGATAGCCGCGGCTGCCTTCGAGAGAATAGGCCTCGTCCAGTTCTTCTTCCTGCCGGTCCAGTTCAGCCTGCTTTATTTTCAGCACCTCAAAGTCGCTGAGTCCGGAAAAGGTCTCGGGATTCTGTCTCCGGAAGGAAGATGCGATCCGCTGCCGCTCTTTTTCGGGCAAAAGCAGCAGGGAACCGAAAGCTTCGTCCAGTACCTGCATCCAGTCCAGGGAAACATATTCGAAAAACATTTCGTTGAAGGCGTCGAAAATGCCGCCGCAGGAGAGGTCTGTCCGGGAGAGAAATTCACGTACTTCTTCGGGCGTATGCTTTTTCCTTTTCAGCGTCTGGATTCCCTTGAAGGGCTGGAGCAGGGAAAAGGCGTCCTCGTCCTGCTTTCCGGCGCTTATATAGGACTCGATCCGTTGGGTGAGGTTGTAATACAGATATTTGCAGAAATAATAGCGCGATTTCTCGCGGACAGGACTGAAGGCCCGGTAATTCTCCTTCAGGAACGATGTGAAGTCCAGGTGCCCGGTTGCGGCTTCCACCAGCCGTTTCTCCATTGTCCGCGTCAGCATGGATGTCTGAAGGGTCCGGCTCTGCGGATCGGAATTTTCCTGCACATAACGCCGAAGTTCCGAAAAACTGATGGAGCGTCCGGCGAAATAAACAGAGGATTCCTCCTGTTCGCGGGCGAAATTTTCCGCGACAGCATAGAGCTCTTTCCACTCATCGTAGGAAGCGCCATTCTGGAAAGCGTATATCAGGGAGGCTTCATACAGACTTCGGGCGTAAAGCGTCGCACAGCCGTTTTCAAGAAGTTTCTGATTCAGTTCCAAAAGACTCATTTTCCGGACAAATCCGTAGGCGATGATGCGGAACCGGAGCGGGATTTTCTGAATTCGTTTCGGATCAAAGGACATACTTTCTTCCAGCAGCGACGAAGCTGCAGCGTTTTGTCCGAGTTCATTCATCAGTATGTCAAAAGCAGAGGCGGGTTTCATGGGAACTCCTTTTTACGGTCAGGAATCATGTGCATAATTAAACCGGGGGATCGGGACCGGGGGCGCCTTATCCGTTCGAATACAGGTTTGCTAGGATCTGGAAGGCGGCGGCGGTCCAGGTGCCGATAAAGCCGCCGGCGTAGTAGTAGTTCGGGATTTTCCGGAGACCGTCGCAGAAAATCTTTGCGGCGCGCTTCGCCTGGTCCTCCTTCCCGGCCATATAAAGTCCGGTTGTGACGATCATCTGGTCTGCGGGCAGGATTTTTCCGCGGCCGGCGCCGACTTCCGAGTACGGGGAATTCCGGAGGTTTTCCGTCGTAAATCCGGCATCGGAGAGATAGCCCGCACCCTCCTCGAGGTCTGCGGCCATCCGGTCGATGATCTCCTGCGGAAGGCGTTTCCCGAGGATCAGGGTGTAGTAGAACTGGATACTTTCGACATCAATCACGCGTCTGGGGTCGTAGTGGTCATAGGCCACAAAGCGTTTTCCGTTCCAGAAACGTTCCACAAGCCGTGCGATCAGGGCGCGGCTCTTTTCATACCAGGGACCGCTTTCTTCGTCTCTTCCGATCATCTTCGCGAGGTCTCCGAGCTTTTCATAGAGGAGGGCCGCGCAGGCGCTCTGCTGCGGCGCATCCACGGCGAGCGTGGTCTTAAAGAGCGGGCTGTCGTCGGAGCCGGATTCGTCGCCGTGCTCCATGACGAGGATCCCGTCCGGATCCCCGCGGTATTCCTGAAGCCAGTCCGAAAAGCGGCTGTAACCCTCGTAAAGCATCACGAGCTTTTCCTGCGGGACTTCCGTTGAGAGGTCATGGTCACGCATCAGAAGCTCCAGGGCCCAGCCCTGCATCGGCGGCTTGATCATAAGGTACGCGCCGCGGGAGTCGCTGAAAAAGTCCGGAAGCTGGCCCGATCCGGCCTGGCGGTCAAGCATGTTCAGGAGCAGTTCGACCGCAATCGGAAGGTTGTTCTTCAGCACGACCGCATTCTGGCACATCTGCCAGGCAGAGGCGGGATCGGCGGAGCGCATGTAAATGTACGGACGCTTCACGAGACCGGCCGGCCTGACAAGATTGGACCAGGTCATATAGGCGGCTTCCCTGCGGTCCTGTGCATATTCCGGCGCGAGTTCAGGCTGCTTCGAGAGGAAATCCTCCCAGTCTTTTCGGACGTCCGAAAGCGCCTGATCAAAGGATGGATATTCATCGCGGATCCTTCCGAAGGCTTCGGATTCCTCGATTGAGAGCAGGAATTCTCCATGATCGTCCGGTTTCACCAGAGCCCTTACCTGCGGCGTTGAGAGGCCTTCATAGTCCCATTCCGCATTCAGATCGAGACCGCCGGAGATCACATTCCAGACAATGGAGCAGACATAGCCGTAAGCGGTTTCAAAGCCCCGACTGCCTCTTTTTCGGGCCATCTGGTGCATTTCCATATCGCGCGTGAGGAGGAGCGAAAGGCCGTTTTCCCCCTTCGCTAGGATCAGAGAAGGTTCCGCGAAACAGAAGCGGATGCGGCCGTAATCCGTAAGGACCGTGAGTTCTTCCGCTTCCGCGTGGATCGAAAAAGGAACGCGTACGCCGTGATGCATCGGAACGAGATTCATCAGCATCGGGTCCGTCAGGTGTATTGCGCCGGTCCGCCGGGTACCGATAAAAAGGTCCGTTGTGCCCCGCTGTCCGACTTTTGCGGGCGATGCGAAGCGCTGCGGCTTCATGAAAATGCCGAACCAGGCGCCACGGCGCAGAAAGGCGTTGGAGGAAATATTAAACAGGTTTTTCTTCTCGCTCATTGTCAATCCCCTCCTTTATTTGTTCTGGATCATGTCCGCGAGGATCAGGAAAGCGCAGGTCGGCCAGGTGCAGGCAAAGGCTCCGCGTCCCGGGCTCTTCGGGTCGATCAGCATGTTGAAACCGTTGTCCTTCATCGCGAGGCAGTAGCGCCTGGCGATCATTTTCGCATCCTCGATTTTACCGGCGTCATACATGCCGGTCAGGATCAGGAGGTTCTGGGGCGGGAGCACGAAGCCCCTTGCCATGCCCATGATCCGGTACTGGTCGCTGTCCATGCGCTCGCTTGAAAGTCCGAAGGGGCTGAGGAAGATGTCTTCCCGAAGGAGGTCCTCAGTCATCCTGTCGATAATTTCCTGCGGAAGCCGCTTCCCGAGGATCAGCGGAATGTAGTGCTGCAGCGATCCGGAGCGGATCGGCTCATGACTCCGCGCGGTCCGGGCGATGAACATCGTTCCGTCCCAGAGTTCCGAAATCATCAGTGAAAGCATTTCTTTCGAGCGCCGGTACCAGTTTTCCTGTTCTTCCGCATATCCGAGGAATCCGGCGATGTCGCCGAGCGCTTCCGTAAGAAGCACAAGATAAGCGGGGAGGTCCGCTGTTTCCGCTTCGGGCGTATTCAGGAAAATACTGCTGTCGTCACAGCCGCATTCGTCGCCGTGCTCGTATTCCGGCAGTCCGTCGTGATCCTCGTCGCGGTATTTCATGAACCAGTCTGCCCAGGCACCGAAGCCTCTGTAGAGCCGCTCCAGATCCGCCCGGGGCATTTCGGAGAAGAGATCATGGTCCTTCATGATCCACTTAATCCCCCAGCCCTGGATCGGCGGTTTGATGCCCTGCGCGTTGGAGCGTGAATCGTCGTAAAAATCCGGAAGCTGCCCTAAGGGGCTCTGTTCTGAGAGCATGTTCAAAAGCATCGCGTTCCGGAGGGGAATGTTGTCCCTGAAAGCGACAGCGTTCTGGATCATCTGCCAGGAGGAGGCCATCGCACGGCCGGTCATGAAGATCAGCGGATATTCCATGCGCCCTGCGGCGTTTACGAGGAGCGCCCATTCGGTGTAGAGGGCTTCCTTCTGAAGATCCGCAAATTCTCCGGAGAGTTTCGGCATTTTTTCGGCGAAATCCGCGAAATCAGCGGCCGCATTCCGCAGACCTTCCTCATAGGACGGATAGAAATCCCGGACTTTCTGGTCCCAGACGGACTCCTGGCAGGCGAGGAGAAACTCACCGCGGCTGTCCGGAAGGACGGCCGCCCGTACCTGCGGCGTGGAAAGCGACTCGTAATCCCAGGGAGCGTCCATGTCGATGCTTCCCTTTATCGGATAATAGAGCATTGTTCCGATCCATGAGGAGAGCTGCTCCCAGCCCTTATCACCGCGCTTTTTCATCACTTCATGAGGGCCGTTGGTTTTTTCGAGCCGGAGGGACAGACCGTTTTCGCCCCTGATGTACAGAAGGTCCGGCTCCGGGAAGCATAAGCGGATGTCGCCGTAAGCGGTCCGGAGGATGAGCTCCGCCGCCGAGGTCAGGATTTCATAATCCGTCTTTTCACCCTGATACATCGGACAGAACCGCATGAGCGTGCTGTCGCCGCGTTCGATTACGGAACCGCGGCGGGAACCTATAAACAGCCGCGTCCCGTAGATCTGACGCATGAAACTGTCGGCATAAACGCCGAACCAGGCACCGCGTCGGGTGAAGGGCATTCCCTGAAGAATACTGAAGAGGTTTTTTTCTTCCATAAGCCGTTCCTCCGTGAATATTCATTTTCATAAAACAGGCAGAGCCGGCCCCAAAAGGAGTCCGGCTCCGGTGTTTTATTCGTCTCCGACCGTATACAGGTTCGCATCCTTCGTTTCGGAAGTCCGAAGCAGCAGGAAGGTTGATGCGATCAGAAACAGCGCTGAGATGCCCATCGAGAACCAGGCGAAGCT
Organism: uncultured Eubacteriales bacterium; assembly: GCA_902772745.1. Classification (GTDB taxonomy): domain Bacteria; phylum Bacillota; class Clostridia; order Lachnospirales; family Lachnospiraceae; genus UBA1267. The sequence continues at coordinate 8,581 of CACYBV010000156.1, read as the reverse complement.
GCTTCCCTGGAAAATGTTGATCGCGGCCATGTAGATGCCCTGGGAAAGCGCCATCCCGATACCGATCAAGAGGCTTGTCGTGCCCATGACGGAAGCGCGCATCGCAGTCGGGCTGGATTCGGCGGGCATCACGAGGCAGAGGGTGTCGCTGACGGACCAGAGCGTTCCGAGATACAGGCCGTAGCCGCAGGCGATCACCCACACCGGCCAGCCGAGATTGACACCGAGGCCGAAAACCATGACGCTGACAACCGCAGCGATATTGAAGAGAATCGAGGACTTTTTCCGCCCGAGAAGGTCGGAAAGATAGCCGCAGACAAAGGTGATGACGCCCCAGACAAAGGGATAGATGATCAGGACCTTGTCGACGGAATTCTCGGTCAGAGTTCCGAGGTCTTCGCCGCGTTCCAGGATTGTCGAGTACTGGGAAGTGATGCCGGTTGCGATCATGAAGACAAAGCCTGCGAGACAGAGCCTCCGGAGCTGTTTGGAACTCATGATATAGCGAAGCGCCGCGCCGACGCCGCCCTGCGCATTCGAATCCTTCTGTTTTTCCTTCGCAGCCCGGGCAGCCCGCTCCTGATCCGACATTTCGAGGTATTCCAGCCGGTTTTTCACAAAGACCGGGGTCTCATGGATCAGGAAAATGCACAGGAGGCCGACCGTAATGCCGACGATCGCCGGGATCAGGAAGACCATGTGCCAGGAGGAGGGAACCGCCGGATCGTAAAAAGCGTTGCGAAGCACACCGATCAGGGCGACGGAGATCAGGGCGACCGCTTTAGTGAGATTGCACAGGAGCGCCCGGTGTTTCTCCGGTGCGGTTTCCATAATGTAGATGACCTGCACATCATTCGTCTGCACGAACTGAACGATCAGGATGCCGAGCACATAGACGGCCCAGTGCGGTGCGATAAAACAGATGAAAAGTCCGAGGCCCATGGTCGTTGTATTGATCACGAGGAAAATTTTCCTGCCGAATCTGTCCGCGAGCGCTTTATAGAAAGGCGTCAGGAACATAAACAGGAGCATGGACATGGTCAAAGCCATCATCAGCGTCGCGCCGTTTCGATATTCCGCGGTGTCGGTGTTGTTTCCCGGCACTTTAAAGAAGTCGAAAATCATCAGAGGCTGCATGGTTCCGTTCATCGCCGACGCGATTTCGTCCACAATGTAAATGACCGTCAGGACAACGATCAGGTACACAAGGTACAGAAGATAACTCTTCCAGGGTTTACGGTTCGCCTCCCGGAGAAGCCTTCCCCGCTGTTTCTGTTCACGCACCAGGCGTGCAGCTTTTTTCTCGGCCGTTTCGGCTTTCATAACTCTGTTTCCCCCTTCATGATTTTGCGGCTGTTTTTCGGTTCCGCAGTCTGCCGGAATCATCATATCACAGCCGCGGCGGTTTTTCAATGTGTCTTTGCCATTCCGGGCGAATCCCTGAGCGGATGAACCGTATCCGAAAAGCCTGCGCCGAGGATCAGCGGAAAAGCCCGGCCTGCGGGAGAAATGCAATGTTTTCCGCGAGGAAAAATAAAAGGAATCTGCAGGCCGGTCCGGTTTGACTTTTCTGTATAAATCAAGTATAATGACACGGTCGTTTCAGAGACTGTGTTTTTCGGAAAAAACCGATTTTTTCACAAAAAATCGGTTTCCTGTGAAACGCAGTGCCGGAAAAAGGCGTCATTAATAATACGGGGAACTGTACGGCTTTCAGAATTCGGGACAGACCCCGTCTGTGACGGTATTTCAGACCGGGAAACATATCATAAAAAAAGATTATCTGGAAAAGGAAGTGGATTATGAAAAAGTATTTTGCAGTGCTTATGGCCGTGCTTTTCTCGTTCCTCTGCCTCATGGGCTGTGAGAAACAGGATCTCGGCGAAGTGACCGTACAGAACGTCGGCGTGATCACCGGCATCGGCTCTGTCGGGATTGTAGACCGCTTTGCGGGCGTCGTCGTGTCGGAATCCGAGACGAAAGTCGAAAAATCGGACACCGCGGAGATCAAGGATATCCTGGTGCAGGTCGGCGATACCGTACAGGAGGGCCAGACGCTGTTTACCTATGATTCCACGATGATGGAGTTCACACTCGAACAGGCGAAGCTGGACCTGGAGCGCAAGAAGCTGACGCTGGAGTCGCAGATCCAGGACAAGGAGAAGCTCGAGGAGGAGAAGGAAAAGGCCAAGGAAGACCAGCAGCTCGCGTTTATGCTGGAAATCCGCGAAATGGAAGCCAATATCCAGGAAAGCGAATATAACATTAAACTGAAGGAACAGGAGATTGAGAAGCTGGAGGCGGGACTTCTGGAAACTTCGGTGGAGTCTCCGATCTCGGGCCGTATCCAGGCGATCAACCAGAACGGCGGCTATGACGATTACGGACGCCCGCTTCCCTTCATGACGATTGTTGAAGACGGAACCTACCGTGTTCAGGGCTATATCAATGAGACCAATGCGCAGGCGCTTCCGGAAGGCACGCCGGTGCTTCTTAGGTCACGCGTCACAAAGGATACCTGGTCCGGAGTGGTCACAAAGATCGACTGGGAGAACGCGCAGAGCGGCCAGGGCGGTATGGTTTATTATGAGGACAGCGGTCCTGGCACCGCAAGTTCCAGCAAATATCCTTTCTATGTGGAGCTTTTCGACAGTGAAGGCCTGATGCTCGGACAGCACGTTTACATCGAACCGGACTATGGACAGGATGTGATCGACGAGGCGAACCGGATGATGCTCCCGGCGTACTTTATCGTTGATCCTGATACGGATCCTTTCGTCTGGGCGATGGACGGGAAGGAGAAGCTTGAAAAGCGGAAAGTCACGCTCGGCGAGCAGGATGAGATGATGGGAACATATGAAATCGTTTCCGGACTGTCCGCAGATGATTATATCGCTTTCCCGGATGAAACGCTTGTCGAGGGAATGAAGTGCACGGTCTATGATCCTTCGCAGGACATGCCGATTGACAACGGCGGCGCGGTCGTTCCCGTCGGCCCCGGCGATGAAATAGACAATGACGGCGATATGAACTTCGACAACGGGATGAATTTTGAAGACGATATGAATTTTGACGGTGAATTCAACCCGGAAAACGGCTATGAAATCGAAATTGATCCCGACGCGGAGTACTTTGAAGATCAGGCCGTGCCTGAGGACGGGGCCGGGATCGGGGAACCGCTCCCGCAGCCGGGCGCAGCCGAAGAACCCATCAGAAAATAACGGAGGAAACGGAAGATGATTCTTAGTATGACCGACATCTGCAAGGATTATCCGATGGGGAAATCCGTGACAAATGTCCTGAAAAATGTGAATCTTTCCGTCAGCGAGGGGGACTATATCGCGATTATGGGACCCTCCGGTTCCGGCAAGACGACGCTGATGAATATCATCGGCTGTCTCGATGTTCCGACGTCGGGAACCTATGTTTTCGGTGAAAAGGACGTCAAAAAGCTCCGGAAAAAACAGCTGGCGGATCTTCGGAATAAAAAGATCGGCTTCGTATTCCAGTCCTTCAATCTGCTGCCCAAGCTGTCTGCTCTGGACAATGTCGCGCTGCCGCTTCTCTACGGCGGCGTGAGAAGGTCCGAGCGCAGGAAGCGCGCGAAGGAAGCGCTGGAACGGGTCGGACTTTCCGACAGGCTTCATTACCGGCCGGACCAGCTTTCCGGCGGACAGTGCCAGCGTGTCGCGATCGCGCGCGCGATTGTCGGAAATCCGGCGCTGATTCTCGCGGATGAACCGACCGGTGCCTTGGACTCGCAGTCCGGCGCCCAGGTCATGGACATTTTCCATACGCTGCACGAACAGGGCGCGACGATCCTGATGATCACGCACGACCAGAATGTCGCCGAAAACGCCGAAACCATCATAAGGATCCGTGACGGTGTGCTGACGGGAGGTGATCAGAATGCCTAAGGCCCTGAAACGAATCCTGATTATCTTCCTGGTGCTCGCCCTCCTGGCGGGCGGAACCTACGGCGGGCTGACCGTTTACCGCAATATGAACCGCAAGCCCGTGAATGTGTACCAGGTCGCAAACTTCGCCCAGACCAATATGTGGATGGACCAGAGCGAGTCCTCGGGTTCCGTCAAGATGGACAATATGCAGAAAATCTACCTTTCCAGCACACAGACCGTAACGGAGGTTTTTGTGCATGAGGGGCAGAAGGTGAAAAAGGGCGATCCCCTTCTGGCTTTTGATACGACGCTGTCGAAACTCGATGTCGAAAAGGCTGAAATTGCGCTGGAAAAACAGAAAATGGAGCTTGACAACCAGCAGAAGATCCTTGAAAAACTGGAGCATGCGCGTATTTCCGAGGATATCGAGTGGTGGATTAATTCTCTGCAGGCCCAGCTTCAGGCGGCATATGAATCGATGCCCGAACCGGAATATCCGGAGCTCCCTCTCGGGAATTGGACCATGGATGATCCGCGCTATATTGAAAACCCGGGCGTAATCGATCCCATAGCGCTGCTTTCGGAAAGCGGAAAGGACGATATCTATGTCGTCTTCGTCGATGGGGACGACGGACAGTATTTCGGATACTACGGACTTCAGATCTGCCGGGGAGAACCGGAAATCAGCCCGGAGGATCCGGAGGCCCCTTCGGATGGCGGAAACGAAGACCCGGATGATGGGAAAGATCCCTCGGAAGCGCCGGCGGACACAGCGGAAGACGCTCCGGAAGATGCGGATGAAGATGCCCCAAAAGACGATGGGAACCCGGAAGACTCCGGAAATCCGGAGGAATCGGAGGAGCCGGAGAAACCCGAGGAAAAACCGCTTCGGATCGCGGTATTCTCCCCGATTCCGATCGAGCCGGAGTATCCGGAAGAACCTCCGGTTATTGCCAGTCTTGAGGCACAGATCGAGTATGCGTATACGCTTCTTGCGAATTCGTATTCGCGGGCGGAACTTGCGGATCTCAAGGCCAGTACGGGGAAAGCGATTTCCGACCTGGAGCTGGATATCAAAATCGCCGAGGTCAATCTCGAAAAAGCAAAAGCCGAGGTCAATGACGGAACGGTCCGTGCGAATATCGACGGCGAGGTCACTTCGGTTCTCCCGCTTGAGATGATGGGCAGCGCCTATGACGCGGTGCTTGTGCTTTCGGGCGGCGGCGGATATTACATCACCGGATCGATCGGCGAATTTGACCGCGAAAAGCTTCAGATCGGGCAGACCATCACCGTAAGTTCCTGGATGAACGGGATGATGTACGAAGGAACCGTAACGGAGATCGGCGACCGGCCTGCGGAACAGAACGGCTGGTCCGGCGGAAACAACAATGTTTCCTGGTATCCGTTCACGGTCTTTGTCGATGCTTCGGCGGAACTGCAGGAGGGCGACTGGGTCGGTCTCACCTACAATCCGCAGGCGGAAACGGTGGATAATGCCTGGTATCTGCAGAAGTTCCTGATCCGGGAAGAGAACGGCCGTCCCTATGTTTACAAACGCGGGGAGGACGGGCTGCTCAAAAAGCAGTATATCACGACGGGAAAGATTCTCTGGAATGAGCTTTATGAGATCCGCTCCGGTCTGACGATGGAAGATTATGTCGCCTTCCCGTACGGGCGGGATGTCGAAGACGGCGCCGATACGGTGGAAGCTTCGCCGGATCAGCTTTATGAAGGCATGTATTAAGGAGGTGCGCGGATGTTTGAGAATATCGGACTCGCCTTTCAGGGCGTTTTCAGCCACAAGCTGCGTTCCTTCCTGACGATGCTCGGCATCATTATCGGCATCGCGGCGATTATCACGATCGTATCTACGATCAAGGGCACCAATGAACAGATCAAGAAAAACCTGATCGGGTCCGGAACGAATACGGTCGATGTCAGCCTGAACCGTGACGACAATGAATATGACCTGCAGTGGTCCCCGCTTCCGGAAGGCGTCCGCGTCATCACGGAAGAGGACATTCAGGAACTGCAGAAGCTTCCGGGCGTGCTGGATGTGTCGGCATACCGTTACCGGGGCTATGCGGACGGCGTTTATTATCTGAATACCGCCTACAGCGGCGAACTCTACGGCGTGGACCGTCACTATTTCCACACCAACAACTACCGCGTGAATTCCGGACGCGGCTTTATCGAAGAAGACTTTACGGAATTCCACAAGGTGATGATCGTGGAATCCACGGTTGCCTCCTCCCTTTTCAACGGCGAGGATCCTGTCGGAAAGACTGTGGAACTGATGGGCGAGCCGTATACCATCATCGGCGTCGCCGCCCAGACCATCGTCAATGAACCGGTCATCAACAACCTGCAGGATTACTACATGTACGCCGGAAATTCGGGCGGAGCGATTTTCATTCCGGACGTCTGCTGGGACATTTCGTACCGCTATGACGAGCCGCAGAAGGTTCTCGTCCGCGCAGAAAGTACGGACGAGATGGCGACTGCCGGAAAGGCAGTCGCGGATGCGCTGACAGAGCGTGTGATCTCCGGAAACACCTATACCTATAAGGCTTCGGATCTTCTGGAGCAGGCTTCAAACCTCCAGTCGCTGTCGCAGAGCACCAATAACCAGCTGATCTGGATTGCGGGCATCTCGCTTCTCGTCGGCGGTATCGGCGTCATGAATATCATGCTGGTATCGGTAACCGAACGCACCCGTGAAATCGGCCTGAAAATCGCGATCGGCGCGCGCGGCCGCCGCATCCTCTGGCAGTTTCTGACGGAAGCCGCGGTTCTCACCCTGATGGGCGGTATTTTAGGCGTCGGCGCCGGCATCGGCCTCGCCTACATGCTCTCCAATGTCCTCGGCACACCGGTTGCGATCTCGATTCCGGCCTGTGTCATCGCAGTCGCCTTTTCGACCCTGATCGGTATCATCTTCGGCCTCGTCCCGGCGGTGAAAGCATCCCGCCTCAACCCGATCGAAGCGCTCAGGCACGAGTAAGGGAGAGAACAGAGATCTTCGTCTGACAAGAAAAACCTGCCAGTCCCGGGCTCTGGAGCTCGTTTCTGGCAGGTTTTTCTTTTTGCAGCGCGCAATGAGGAAAATCCACGTACGCCGGTGTACGGAATTTGACGAATCGCACAATCCCGAAATGCGGTTTTATACAGCTTCCGGTGATTTCAGGGCGACTTTGGGAGCTTATTCCACGGTCAGGGTGACAGAGGCTGGCTCCAGGCCGTCCGATTCGACGGTGATCCGGATTACGCCGGGTTCTTTCGAGGTGCGGACGATTACGAGGGCTTTTCCGTAATAGGAGCTGAAGTTGTCTTTGTAGTAGCGTTCCTTCGGCTGCGGATCCGCAGATCCGCAGGCCTGCAGGATTCCCGCGCCTTCGACCGTGACGTGAAGTTTCCGGTCGGAAGCGGACTTTGTGATGCCGGAAGGATCGGTAAGATTGACATTGATGAATGCGAGATCCTGTCCGTTGGCGCGAAGGACGGTCTCTTCCGGATTCAGGCGGAGTTCAGCCGCGCCGGATGCGGTTGTCAGTTCGGATTCGGCGATCACGGAACCGGCGGAATCATAGGAGACGGCTTTGATCGTCCCCGGCGCATAGGCGATCTTCTTGAATACTGCGCGGTCTTCCTTCACCTTTTTCTGCCCGAGGCTCTTTCCGTTCAGGAACAGTTCGACAGAAGCCGCGTCCGCGTATACGAGGACGGTTGACTTTTTGCCTTCGCATCCTTCCCAGGACCAGCTGGAAACGGCGTCGGTTGTGCGCCACATCGAGATGCCGCGCTTGTCGTCGGCGTGGGTGTAGGGCTCGCAGGCAATCACGGGACCTTTTTCCATGCCCCAGACGATGCGGTTCCAAAAGGCCTCGGGGCGCTTGTTTCCAAGGATATCGATTACGCCGGATCCGGCCGAGATGATCAGCGAATCATCCGGCTGTTTTTTGTTTTTATAGCGGACCATGCCAATCCCGGCTTCCCCGAGATAATCCCAGCCGGTCCACATGAAATCGCCGGTGAGCTGAGGAATCTTCTTCACAAGCTCCCAGTTCTTGTACAGCGCCGGAGGAAGCGTTTCCGAGCCGACGAAGGGACGGTCCGGGTACAGTTTCGCTTCTTTTTCATAACGCGGCCGCGCGTAGTTGTAACCGGGCATATCGAGACTTCTGCATACTTTTTCGACAATTTTGTCCGGACCCTTGCCGGCAGCGGCTTTTTCCATCATGCCGCCCATCTTGTTCATCAGGATGTTGAAGAATTCGCTCGTAGGCGCGGTGGAGAGACCGTCAGCGTTCGGCTTCTTTTCCTTTTCGTCATCTCCGCCGTTTCCGTACATGCCTCTTCCTTTTGCAACCATGTTCGCAAGCATCAGATTGATGCCGAGCGTCGTCGGGCGGGAAGAATCAAGGGAACGGACATAATCTGCCATTTCCGCGCAGATCTTCTGCCCGAATTCCGCACCGAGGTCAGAAATCTCATTGCCGATCGAGTAGAGAATTACGGAAGGATGGCTGAAATCCTTGTCGATCATGGCTTTGGTGTCCGCCTTCCAGTATTTTGAGAAATCTTCTTTCGCGTAGTCATGGGGATTCTTGTGGATCATCCACATATCGAAGCTCTCGTCCATCACGTACATACCGAGCCGGTCGCAGGCATCGAGCATG
>CACYBV010000155.1 GCA_902772745.1 uncultured Eubacteriales bacterium | reverse complement strand
ATTCTTCGAACCTTCTCGGGAGAAATCAGGAACTCGAATCCCTGCAGAAAAAACTTGCGGAAAGCCGGGGCGAGGTAGATGAACTTTCGCGTGAACTGAACCGGAAGCAGCAGGTCCTTAAAAGCGAAGAGCTGGAGCTTGAGGATATTCAGGGCGAGCTGCACGAACTTGAGGTCGAATCCGCGGCGCTTCGGGCAGAGCTTGACAGCCGGAAGCGGGAGTTTTCGATGCTGAGCCTGGAAGAGAAGGAAACCCGGACAAGGATCTCGGAGACGGAAGAAATCCTGGAAAAATCAACAGCGGAAAGGACGGCGATCCTGGAAGCACAGAAAAAGATCGAGGAACTCGGGTCTCAAAGTACCGACAGCAGCTCCGAAAACCGCGCGCTTCTTTCCGAAGTGAACGAAACGATCGAAAAACTGCGGACTTCCGCGGAGGAACTGAACCTCAAGATCTCCGAAATCAACCAGCGTGAAACCTTCCTTGACGAAACGCTGAAGAGACTGGACCAGGAAATCAGAAAACTCCGTGAAGACCAGACCCGGCTTCGGAATGAAGGACAGGAGTCGGATACAAGGATTGAAGCATACGAGCAGGAAATCCGAAAGATCCGTTCCGAGATGGAGACCGCATCTTCCGGAATTTCCGGACTGCAGGAACGTTATCAGCGCCTTTCGGAGGAGCGTGAGAAAAAACAGCAGGACCAGCAGGTATATTTTGAAAAGCGCGACGCGCTTTCCGATGAAATCACCGTACTGACAAAAGAGCAGCTGCGTCTGGAATCCTCTCAGGAAAAGATCGAGGAAAAGCTGGATCAGCAGACCGAGCATCTCTGGACCGAGTACGAAATCAGCCCTTCGGAAGCGCAGGCTTACCGTGACGAAACGCTGACAAGCGCAAGCGCAGTGAGAAGACATGCGGGCGAGCTTCGCTCTGCTATCCGGTCTCTCGGGAACATCAATGTCAATGCGATCGAGCAGTATAAGGAGGTTTCCGGCCGCTATGAATTTATGAAAGGCCAGTACGAGGACCTCAAGAAAGCGGAAGCGGATCTCCAGGGAATCGTAGAGGAACTGGACTCCGGTATGCGGAAGCAGTTCGCGGAAAAATTCCAGGAAATCGCCGCGGCTTTCGACCGGGTTTTCCGGGAACTTTTCGGCGGCGGGCAGGGAACGATCCGCCTGCAGCCGGATGTGGATATCATCGACGCGGATATTGCGGTTATTTCCCAGCCGCCCGGAAAGAAACTGCAGAACATGATGCAGCTTTCCGGAGGGGAGAAGGCGCTGACGGCAATCGCCCTGATTTTCGCGATTCAGGACCTGAAGCCTTCGCCTTTCTGCCTCCTCGATGAGATTGAGGCCGCGCTCGACGAACCGAACGTCGGACGTTTTGCGTCTTACCTGAAAAAACTGACCAAAAACACACAGTTTATCGTAATAACGCACCGCCGCGGCACCATGGTGGCCGCAGACCGCCTGTACGGCATCACGATGCAGGAAAAGGGCGTATCGGCGCTTGTAAGCGTCAGTCTTGTGGATAAAGATCTGGAAAACTAAAAGGAGTATTATGGCAGAAAAAGAGAGAAGAGGTTTTTTCAGAAAACTTCTGAGCGGGCTGCAGAAAACCCGTGACAACATCGTTTCCGGAATCGAGAGCGTCTTCATGGGCGTATCGACGATTGACGACGATTTCTATGATGAGCTCGAAGAAGCGCTGATTCTCGGAGATCTCGGCGCGGGAACTTCCGAGGAAGTCATCGAACGTCTGCGGGAAGAAGTTGAGCGTCAGCACCTGATGCATCCCATGGACTGCAAGGAGACGCTGATCGGGATCCTGCGGGAAATGGTCGAAGTTCCGGATGATGCTTATGATTTTGAAAACAAAAAGTCTGCGATCCTGATTGTCGGCGTGAACGGCGTCGGAAAAACGACGACAATCGGAAAGCTTGCCGCGAAGTACAGGAGAGAAGGAAAGCGCGTCATCATGGCCGCCGCCGATACCTTCCGCGCCGCCGCGATCGAACAGCTGACGGAATGGGCGAACCGTTCCGGCGTTTATATTATCGCACAGAGCGAAGGATCCGATCCTTCCGCCGTTATTTTTGACGCAGTTTCAGCGGCAAAATCACGCGGCACCGACATCCTGATCTGCGATACCGCAGGCCGTCTCCACAATAAGAAAAACCTGATGGAAGAGCTTCGGAAAATGAACCGGATCATTGACCGCGAATGGCCGGAAGCCTGCCGCGAAACGCTGCTTGTTCTGGACGCGACGACCGGACAGAACGCGATCAGCCAGGCCAGGGAATTTATGAGCGTTGCGGACGTTACGGGCATCGTGCTCACGAAAATGGACGGTACCGCGAAAGGCGGCATGGCGATTTCCGTGCGCCGCGAACTCGGGATTCCGGTAAAATACATCGGCGTCGGTGAAAAGATCGACGATCTGGAGCGCTTTGACAGTGAAGAATTTATCAGCGCCCTGTTCGACGGAATGGAAGGCTGATACAGGGAAATGACAGGAATGGACAGGAATTTTCAGGAAGTGTTTCCGGGCCTTCGGGGCGACCGGGAAGTGCAGGGACTTTTGCCGCTGATGGATGTCTCATCTATCCGATACAGCAGGGATAAAAAGTCTCTGCTTATTTTCACGCGCGTAAAACGTCTCGTTCCGCGGGAAATCCTGTCAAAAATCGAAAAACTGCTTGACGAACAGGTCCTGAAGGACTACAACGGGATGCTAAAAGCCCGGATCTGCGAGGAATACCGCCTTTCAGAAAGCTACCGCCTGCCGGACATCCTTTCGGAGTATAAGGAAAGCCTGATCCGGGAATGCGCTTCGGATTCTCCCGTTTCGATGCGCCTCCTTTCGAAAGCGGAATGGGAAATTACGGATTCCGCGATCGGAATCCGGGTCGACGAGGTTCCGACTTCCGTCAGCGAGTCCGCAAAATGGACGGATCGGATCCGGCAGATTCTCGCATCCCGCTTCGGTCTGGACCCCGAGGTCCGGATCAGCCTCAGAAAGCCAAAAGAGCATATTTTCCTTGCCAATTACGATGAGAATCCCGCAAACACAGCGGCTGCGGAGGAAAAAGCGGAAGAGGAACCGCCGTTTGAATGGAATGAGAAACCGGCGCAGAGTGCTTCTTCCGCACCGGATGAACCGGCCATGCCGGTTTCTGCATCCGCGTCTCCTGATGACGCCGCAAAGGCGGATAATCCGCAGAAAAAAGCTGAAGAGAAAAAGTCGGGAAAATCTGCGGGGAAAGCCGAAAAAGGCAGCCTGAACCGTGCAAAGAACGGAAAAGACGGATCTGTCCGAACCGCGAAACCGGCGATAAAACCGGATGATCCGGATGTGATCTACGGGCGGAAATTCACGGACGAGGTCCGGAAAATCTCTTCCTACGACGATTCCGAAGAAGGCCAGATGGTTGTCGAAGGCGAGATCATGGAGTCGGAGATGCGTGAGCTCCGTTCCGGGACCCGGTGCATGATTATATTCTCGAT
>CACYBV010000154.1 GCA_902772745.1 uncultured Eubacteriales bacterium | reverse complement strand
CCCTGCCCCGTAAACCGGAAGCGTGATTTCCCGAAGCGTTTCCCCGCTCTCAATATCGGTGAGCGTTTCGCCGGCGTCGAAGGAGACCGGCGACGCGTTATAGTTCTGGACGATCACATAAGTCCCGGTTTCTCCGGCGCGCAGTCCGGCAGCAACATTGTAAGGAAGTGCTGCGTTCGGAAGCGCGCGGGTCAAAGAAAGACTGTCCGCGAGAGTTCCGTAGAAATCCCGGAAGAAATCCCTTCCGGCGCGGGCCGAAAGGTAGTAGGCTGTGCCTTCGCCGAAGCGGTTTTTCGTAAGCGCGGGGGATCCTGCGTAGAAGTCATCGCCGTAGACCGCAAGGGCTTCGGCGCCCTGAAGCTTTACGATGTCACAGATCTCCGTAAGCTCATAGGTTTTTCCGGAATCCCGCATGACCAGGTGATTCTTCTCGCCGGGCCAGATCGCGTCGATTTCCTCACTGTAAAGACCGAAGACATCCTGCAGGCCGAAAGGCGCAAAGCTCTGGTGGCAGAGGTCGTTTTCGTTGACAAGCCCGGACCAGTAGGTCCCGATGAGCGTTCCGCCGGATGAGACGAAATTTTGCAGCTTTTCGATGATTCCTTCGCGCTGCAGATAGAGCATCGGCGCGATGACGAGTTTATAGCCCGAGAAGTCGGCGGACATATCCGGGAGGTCGACCGGAATGCCCATGCGCCAGAAGGCTGAATAGTGGTCGAGGACTGTCGGAATATAATGCTTCGGGTCGGAGGAGCGGTGCAGCGGGTCGAAACCGCCGTTGAGAAGCCCCTGCACCTGATCGAGCGCCCAGCGGTTCTCCCAGTCGTAAATGATCGCGGTTTCCGGCTTAACGTTCGTTTTGCAGAGCTCGCTGATCTCATGGAGGCGCGCCCCGAGTTCGGAGACTTCGCGGAACATGCGGGTATTTCCCGTCCCGTCATGACCGACCACGGCGCCGTGGAATTTCTCCGAGGAGCCGCGGCTTTTGCGCCATTGGAAATACTGCACCGAGTTCGAGCCGTGTGCGACCGCCTGGAGCGAGGAAAGCGCGTGCATCCCGGGCCGCTTCTGTTTGCAGACCGGCGCCCAGTTGACGGCGCCCGGAACGCTTTCCATCAGAAGGAAGGGTTCTTTTTTGATGCTCCGCATCAGGTCGTGCGTTGCGGCTGCCCGGATGGCGACATCGCTCTCGTCCTCCGGGTTATGGTGCCAGGTGGGGTAGTTGTCCCAGGAGACAATATCCAGCACATCGCGGAATTTGTGGTAGTTCAGACCGTCATAGAAGCCCATGAGGTTCGTGGTGACCGGAAGATCGGAACCTCCTGCCCGGACCGCAGCTTTCTCAAAAGCGCAGAAATCCACGGTGCGGTCGGTGACGAAGCGCTTCCAGTCGAGGACGAGCCCGTGAACGGAGGATTCGCCGCGAAGAAGCGGCGGTTCGATCTGTTCAAAGGAAGCATAGGTATGGCTCCAGAAAGCGGTCCACCACTGCCGGTTCAGTTCCTTGATCGTTCCGTATTTTTTCCTGAGCCAGTTCCGGAATTCCTGCTGGCAGAGAGGGCAGTAGCATTCGCCGCCGTACTCGTTCGAGAGATGCCAGAGGATCACGCCAGGATGTTTTCCGAAGTGTTCCGCGAGCCGCTTATCGATCTCCCAGACTTTTTCACGATAGTAGGGCGATGTGTAGCAGTGGTTGTGACGCCCGCCCATCTGGCTGCGGACAAGATCCGGGCCGACACGGAGAACTTCCGGGTGGTTTAGGGCCATCCACACGGGCCGCGCGCCGGAGGGAGTCGCAAGCACGGTATAGATCCCGTTCTTATACAGAGTGTTGATGACCGATTCCAGCCAGCCGAATTCATAGCGGCCTTCCTCGGGCTCCAGCGCGGCCCAGGCGAAAATACCGACGGAGGCGGCATTGACATGAGCAGCCTTCATGAGTTCGATATCTTTTTCCAGAACATCCGGGCGGTCGAGCCACTGGTCGGGGTTGTAGTCCCCGCCGTGCAGCATTTCCTGATTCAGTACATTCCAGCTCATAAGCAGATACTCCTTTTCTGCCAGATTGAAAAACCGGCTTTTTATGCGGGCAGTTTCCTGCCGCAGAGAAAAAGCCGGTTCTTTTTTAGTTTTCTTCTTCCGGTGCGAAATCAGATGCCGGAATATCCTGCGGTGAAACCTCCATCGGCCCGATATCCGAGAGATCGAAGTCACGGGATGTCAGAAGCGACAGATCCGAGTCCGGCTCCGCTACAAGGCGGCGGGACTGATTCAGGATTGCTTCTTCGATCTTGTTTCGGACAAGGCGTCCGTTTCCCGCGGTCGCGGAACGCGTGGCCTGCACGAAATTGAAGTAGGTGAGAAGAGAGATCTCCGCGCCTTCATCGATGTGATAGCCCTTGGATTTCGCAGTGATCTTCGCGATGTCGAGAAGCTCCTTTCCGGTGTAGTCCGGGAATTCGATGACGTTCGGGAAACGGCTCTCGAGGCCGGAGTTTGCGGTTAAAAATTCCTTCATTTCCTTGCTGTATCCGGCAAGGATAACGATCAGGTTGTCGCGGTTGTCCTCAATGCCCTTGACGAGCGTATCGATCGCTTCAAGGCCGAAGGAATCGTCCTTCCCGCGGTACAGAGAGTAGGCTTCGTCGATGAAAAGAACACCGCCGATTGCAGACTGCAGCACCTGGTTGGTTAAGGGCGCAGTATGACCGACATAGCGGCCGACGAGATCCGCACGTGAGACTTCGACGAGCTGGCCGCCCGAAAGAACACCGATGGCTTTTAAGTACCGGCTGATGATCCGGGCGATCGTCGTCTTTCCGGTGCCCGGAGAGCCAGTGAAGATCATGTGCTTTGAAACCTCCGATACCTTCAGACCTTCTTCGCGGCGCTTTTTCTGGACCGCGTAGTATTCTTCGAGGCTGAAAATGTATTCCTTGATCTTCGTAAGGCCGACGATTTCCGCCATCTCCGCCTTGACTTTTTCGAGTTCGCCCTGATAGCCGCCGGGAAGGCTTGCAAGAAGGTCTACGGAATCCGACTCGATTTTCGCGATGACGCGGCCTTCCGAGACGGTAAGCTCGAGCTCCGCGTCCTTTTTGTAGCTGCCCTGAAGGCGGAGGTTTGCGAGGCTCCGCTCCAGATTGTCGTAGAAGCGCAGGATCCCGGTGAGCCCGGCGCCGCGCTCCGCGTACTGCAGGCTGTTGTCTAAGAAGGCGGCAACCGCGCCGGTCAGTTTGAATCCGAACTGCGTTTCAGCTTTTTCTTTCAGCTGTTTCAGGCGTACTTTCGAGACTTTTTTCAGGCTTTCTTCGTCGAGACTCTTTGTCTCGCAGATATCGCCGAGTGCATTGACAAAAGGTGCGCCGAGTGCGCCTGCAAGCTTGTCGACGCCTTTTGTGCTGATGAAGACGAGATATTTGCCGCGCGCAGAGAAGGAACTCACTGCTTCTGAAGCGAAAGAAGTATTGACGTTGACGAGCTGCCCCTTCTGGAGGATGTAGCGCTCGGAGAGCATGCAGCGGCCTTCCGTCACGAGCTCGATGAGGTAGGTCAGGTAGGAAATGTGGCAGGCGTCGAAGTTTTCGAACAGGATCACCTGGGAGCGGTTCTGAAGCGCCATGTACAGATCCTGCAGGAAGACCTTGTCGTTTCCGGAGTTCGGGTAGAGCGCAAGGTCGACGATCGTGATGTCCGGGCTTGTGAGAATCCGGCGGCTCTGCATCTTCTCAACCATGATCCGGAGCGCAGTGTGTTTGCCGCTGTCTTCCGGGCCGGCAACATAGAGGCTGTTCCTCGGGAAGCCGTCCTTCTCGGGCATGACAAAAGGCCGCTTGAAGGCGATCGTAAGCGCTTTCAGGAAATCCTCCTGGCCGAAGATCTCCTCGCCGACCTCTTCCGCGAGGCCGTCAAATGCGGAAATATCCGCCGGCTCCGGCGCAGGCTCCGAAACGGCGGCAGAACTGTCCTTTGCACCGTGCATCAGCCCGAAATCCGAGAAGACGCTCGCATAAGCGGACTGCGCCGGGTCAACCTGCCCGCCGGAGAGGTTCTGGACCGCCTTGGCGTTTTCGAGATTCATCTGCTGCAGCGCGCCGAAATCTTTCATCAGGTTTTCGTTCAGGCTGGAGATCTCCTGCTGCAGGTCCATGCTGTAACTGGCGTCGCGGCCGGTCACAATCCGGAGGTTTTCAAGAAGCGTTCCCCCGAATTTGTTCATGCGTTTTCTTGCCTTGTCGATGTCCTCTGCCGAATAGAAGTTGGGCTTTTTGTAGGATGAGCTGCCCATCAGATCGTCAAATGTACTCATGATTTTCCTCTGTCTTTTTGCGTACGCATCAATAGATCGGGAACTTTTCGCAGAGCGACGAAACGCCCTGTAAGACGCGTTCCCTGTTTCCTTCAAAATCTTCCACGATGTCGGCAATCCAGTTTCCGATCTGCTGCATCTCGGGCTCTTTGAAGCCGCGGGTCGTGACCGCGGGGGTTCCGATTCTGAGGCCGGAAGTGACAAAGGGGCTCGCCGGATCGTTCGGGATCGCGTTCTTGTTTGCCGTGATGTGCACCTCGTCAAGGCGCTTCTCGAGCTCTTTTCCGGTGATTCCGGTGTTTACAAGCTTGAGGAGCATCAGGTGGTTGTCTGTACCGCCGGAGACGAGCTCCAGCCCGCGGGAAAGAAGCGTATCCGCAAGCACCGATGCGTTCTTTACGATCTGGTGCGAGTACTCCTTAAACTCCGGCTGCAGCGCTTCGCCGAGCGCAACGGCCTTCGCCGCGATGATGTGCATTAAGGGTCCGCCCTGGGTACCGGGGAAGACCGCCTTGTCGATGGCCTTTCCGAGGCTCTTTTTACAGAGAATCATGCCGCCTCTCGGGCCGCGAAGCGTCTTGTGCGTGGTCGTCGTGACGACGTCCGCATAGGGCACCGGCGAGGGATGATCGCCGGATGCGACAAGACCTGCAATATGGGCCATGTCAACCATGAGGTAAGCCCCGACCTTGTCCGCAATCTCCCTGCAGCGCGCGAAATCGATGATCCTCGGATAAGCGCTCGCGCCGACGACGATCAGTTTCGGCCTGCATTCAAGCGCTTTTTTCTCCATCTCATCATAGTCGATACGCTCGGTTTCGGGGTTCAGTCCGTAAGGAACGATATTGAAATATTTGCCGGAAATGTTGACAGGCGATCCGTGTGAGAGATGTCCGCCTTCCGACAGGTTCATACCCATGACCGTATCGCCGGGCGTGAGAAGTGCGAAAAATACCGCAAGGTTGGCGTTCGCGCCGCTGTGCGGCTGGACATTCGCATGCTCCGCGCCGAATAGTTCTTTGGCGCGTTTCCGCGCGATATCTTCGACGATGTCGACATACTGGCATCCGCCGTAGTAACGTTTTCCGGGGAGGCCTTCCGCATATTTGTTGGTTAAGATTCCGCCGGCGGCAAGAAGCACCGCACGGCTGACGATGTTTTCGCTTGCGATCAGTTCGATGTTGCCGCGCTGACGCATGAGTTCCAGTCCGCAGGCGTCGGCGACTTCGGGATCGAATTCTTTCAGTTCTTCAAAAAAGTTCATGGTCCCTCCTCTGTTTGGGGTTGATTTTCTCCTTGCTCCTGTACGGAAAAAAGGCTTTTTATGCATCGTACGGATACGTTTATTGTAATATAAATGCAGGGAAAAGACAAGGAGAAATTCCGCACGAAAATATTATCCGAAAGGGGTTTTTCCTTGACAGGAACGTGGTCATGAGATAGGATAAAATGAGTTTATCCGCATAAAGAGGAGAGTATGTCCAATACGAAAATAGAGAATATTCTGAAATATACTGCGATCGCTACGGGCGGCATCGGCTTTTCGGGCTTCGCAGCGCTGAAAACGCACCGGCTGATCCGGGAGGCCGTTTTCAGCCGGGACGAGCCGAAGGAAGTGTTTGCGGTCCGGAATCACATGCACAAACGGGTGGTGAAATCGGATCCTGTGGAACAGGACCGGATTCGCCTCGGGGAAGAACTCCGGAAACAGGAGATGGAAACCGTGTCGTGCACCGCTCGGGACGGGGTGAAGCTTATCGGGCATTATATGAGGCATCCGGAGCCGAAACGCATTATCATCGCCTTCCACGGATGGCGTTCGCCCTGGTATCGTGATTTCTCGCCGATCTGGGAATTCTGGAAGGAAGAAAGCAGCGTGATTTTCGTCGAACAGCGTGCAAACGGCGCGTCGGGGGGAGAATACCTTGGCTATGGGACGCTGGAGCGCTTCGATGCGATTTCCTGGACAGAGCGCGTGAAAGAGATTATACGACGGGAAAATGTCCGGAACGAAAGCGGAGAGCGCCTGCCGATTTATCTTGCGGGGGTTTCGATGGGCGCTGCGACCGTCCTTCTTGCCTCCGGCCTGTCGCTGCCGGAAGGCGTCGCGGGCATCCTTGCCGACTGCGGATTCACTTCGATGGAGGCAATCTGGGACACGGTGATGCAGCGGAAGTTCAGACTGCCGAAACCGGTCCGGGAGGCGGAACTCAAGTACCTCCGGCACTGCATCCGAAAGACCGGCGGAAAGCTCTGCTCGACGCTTGACGCGATGGACGTCAACCGCACGCCGGTGTTCTTTGCGCACGGGGAAGAGGATGATTTTGTACCTGTGTCGATGACCGAGGAGAATTATGCGCGCTGCAGAGCGCCGAAAAAATTATACATCGGACCGAAGGCGGGCCACGGGGCCTGTTATTATCACAACAGGGAAGCATACCGGAAGGCTCAGGAGGAGTTCTTCCGGGAGTGCGAGACCTGAAGCGGAGTCCCGGGGGAATTCTTTGAGGCCCCGTTCGTAATGACAGATCATTTATGCCGGCTGTTTTCCGGCATTGACTGCGGAAATCCTGACTGCACGGCGTGTGCGGCGCAGAAAGTAAGAAAACAGCGGCGCGGCCGTGTTGAGGTGCTTGCTTTTTCCCTGAGAAGTGCTATAGTTAATGTAACAGAATATCCGGACGAGGGGCGGTTTCGTCCGGCAGGAAAAACGAAGGAGGGCAGGATATGCTTTACAAACATTTCACAAACGCGAATGTCGACGTATCGGCGCTGTCGATCGGCACCTGGGGAACCGGGGAGCTGGAGAGTTTTGGACTGATCGAAAAAGAGAACGGAAAGGTCACGACGAAAGGTATCATGAAGGCCCGTGAAAAGGCGGTCGAGGCGATTCAGGCGGGTCTTGAGGGCGGAATCAACCTGATCGACACCGCTCCCTGCTATGGCTGGGGCGCTTCCGAGCGGATCGTCGGCGAAGCAATCCAGGACTTTGACCGTGACAAGATCCTGATCTCTACAAAGTTTTCGCTGGTCCCCGGGGCGGCGCAGCCGGAAAGAGGCGGCGCGTCGGGCGGCGGTTCCTTTAAAAATATCATGCGCGAAGTCTCGGCTTCCCTCCGGCTTCTCCGAACGGATTATATCGACTTTTATATCCAGCATTATCCGGATCCGTATACCGATGTCGCTGAGACGATGTCGGCGCTGAATGTGCTGAAAAAGCGCGGACTGATCCGTTATATCGGTCTCTCGAACCACAATAAGGAGCAGATCGAGGCAGCGATGGAATGGGCGCAGATTGATATCATCCAGCCCCCGTTCTCAATGGTTGACCGGGAAATGGAAGAACTGATGCGCTGGGCGAAATCCAAAGGCATCGACAGCATGACTTACGGATCCCTCGGTTCAGGCCTTTTGTCCGGAAAGATCCGCAAAAAACCGGAATTCGACCGGGGAGACGTCCGGGGCGGCTTCTACCGTAACCTGTATAAGGAAGAAAACTTCAACAAGTTCCTGAAGCTTCTCGAGATTATGGACAATATCGCGGCAGAACATGACTGCCCGGTAGGACAGGTGGCTATCAACTGGACCGGTGTTCAGGACTACGTCGGTACCGAACTAGTCGGCATGGGTTCTCCGGAGCATGCCCGTGAGAATGTGAAGGCTTTCGACTGGGAGCTGACGGAGGAAGAACAGGACGCGATCAACCGGGTGCTCCTGGACCTTGGCATCGGCGATATCAAGCTTCTCGACTGGATGGGGAGATAACTTGGCGGAAGGCCGGTGTTATCGCTGAACCCGCCTGCAGGATCGCAATTCTCCTCGGTGACGGTTCCAGGTCACCCCGGAAGAACCGCGATAACCCTCGGTTCGAGGATACTGCGGTTTTGGTTTCTGGACTCGTCTGCAAAATAAGGCAGCCCCTTCTGTGACGGTATCAGGTCACGGGAAGGGCTGCCTTATTATTACTGGCTCGGGGTTAGTCCTGATCGCGCCGGTGCCCGGTGCTTTACTTACAGCATTTCGCGGACTTCGCGGATGCTGAGACCCTGTTCCCGGGCAATTCTGGCCAAATCCTCGAATTCGTATTTCGCGACTTTCACGCCGTAGCCCTCGGAGCGCTTTATGCGGACGGGACCGTATGCGGTCTCGACGGTTTCCATCCCGCGCTTCAGGATATAGCGGCTGCAGGGGACTTCACGGATACCGATGGTTGTCGTGTATTTGAAGATCGCGGCGGCCATTTCCTGCTTTTTCGCAGGATCCGCAAGCACGCGGATCAGCGTCCCCGGACGGTTTTTCTTCATGTTTACGGGGATCGTGAAAACCTCAAAGGCGCCTGCATCAAAAAGCCGCTCCATTGCAAATCCGATCTCTTCCGCCGTCATATCGTCTACATTGCAGTTCAGTTCCACAACCCTGTCCCCAAGATCCGAAGTTTCGCCGAGCATGACGCGGACACAGTTTGCGGCGGGGAAGTCTTTTTTGCCCATCCCGTAACCGGTGCGCTCCACGCGCATCACGGGCATATCGCCGAATTCCGTACCGAAATGCCGCAGAAGCGCCGCACCGGTCGGTGTGCAGAGTTCTCCCTGAATCTTTCCGCCGTAAATCGGCAGTCCCTGAAGGATATATGCCGTAGCAGGCGCCGGGACCGGAAGGATTCCGTGCGCGCAGCGGACCGTACCTGCGCCGACGTGGATCGGGGAAACGATAACCCGTTCCGGGCTGAGTTCCTCCATCGCGAGGCAGACCGCAGTCACGTCCGCAATGGCATCCATCGTTCCGACTTCGTGGAAATGAATCTCCGTGACCGGCATGTTGTGTGCGTGCGATTCGGCTTCCGCTATCAGTCTGTAAACCGATTTGGCGTCGGTCTTTACTTTATCCGGCACTTTCAGGGAATCGATTACGGCTTCGACATCCGCCATGCTGCTGTGATGGTGATGATGCTCATGCTCATGATCGTGATCATGGTCATGATGATGCTCATGCTCATGATCGTGGTCATGGTCATGGTCATGATCATGTTCATGTTCATGATGATGGTCGTGCTCATGGTCGTGGTCATGGTCATGATGATGCTCATGCTCATGATCGTGGTCATGATGATGTTCGTGCTCGTGGTCGTGTTCATGCCCGTGCATATCTCCGGCCTCTTCTTCCTCGCCGTCGACCTTCACACTGATGTGGGTTCCGGTAATCCCGCACTTCTGAGAGGGGCTCTTTTCATAAGACACACCGGGAATTCCGAGCGTATTCAGTTTCTGCAAAAATCCTTCCGGATCGGGCATCAGCTCAAGAAGCGCTGCTGTCAGCATATCGCCTGCCGCACCCATATTGCATTCGATGAAAAGTGTTTTCATGTCAGTCCTCCTGTTGCTTAAGTTTTGCAGCCTGCCCGCTGATTCGTTTTCAGGCAGTAATATATTTCCGCCCCCTTCCTGGGAGCTGAAGCTGCCTGCAGGCAGCAGATCATCTCATAGAACATGCTCATTCCGGCGGCTTTTCAGGCGCCTCAGGAGAATGAGATCGACAAACCCGATCAGCGCGCCGCAGAATTCCCCGGCCAGAAGAAGTACCGGAAGATAGCGGAAAATTCCGGTTCCGCCCGTGAATGCCGCCGCAACCAGGATCTGTCCGAGGGCATGCAGCGCACCGCCTGCGCCGCTTACGCCGATCACGGAAAAACGTCCTGTTTTTCGGAGAAGCACCATCCCGAGAAGGCTCAGAACCGCGCCGGACGCGCTGTAGAGCATACTGACCGGCGTGCCGAAAAGAAGCCCGATCACAAGAACCCGGATCAGGGAGACGGGAAGCGCCCGGAGTCCGCCGAAACGATACAGCACAAAGACAATGACGATGTTGCATAATCCGAGCTTGATTCCGGGAACCGGAAGCGGCAGCGGGATGCGGGCTTCAATATAGCCCATGATGACAGAAAGTGCAGTCAAAAGCCCGAGAAGCGCGATTCTTGCTGCCGGCGTATCTGTATGAAAGAGGTTTTCGGGCGGTATGGAGCTTTGGGGCTTATCAGAACGATTCATATCCATGGCGCCTACTCCGCGACGGCATCCGGGATTCCGCCTGCGCCGTCAGCGATCCTTAATACGAGCCGGTGCGGAAGGCAGATAATGGAACCGCCGCGCCGGTCGATCGCAATTGATCTTACGCAGGAGCGGTCCGGGCAGTCCGCTTCCGTGATCCGGATTTTTCCGTTTTCGATCCGGACGACATTGTAGCCGCCGGATTCCTTCGATCCGATCAGAAGCTCCCGGTCCTCTGAGAGCGGATAAACGCCGACGACCTGTCCGTCCTGCGAGATCTCCAGAACCGGCGTACGGATCCGTGTGTCTTTCCACAGAAAAAAGACGAAAAGCAGCACCGAAGACAGGGCGATCAAAAGAAGAAGCCACAGATCTGCACGGCGGAATGTTTTCCGCCGGGATCCCAGGGCTTTTTCGGATGCGGAATCTGTCCGGGCCATAATTACCTCATTATGCGAAAACTCAGGGCTGCAGCCGAAGCCGGGCGCCTTCCTTTATATCCTGCTCTTCCCCGGTTTTCGGGGAGAAGAGCGTGATTGATCCGTCCGATCCTGTGTACAGGACCTGGACATCGTATGCTTTTTTCCGGATCAGCTGTTCCGACTCGTCCTTTCCGAGCAGCATGCAGACCGTCGAAAGTGTGTCCGAAAGCGCGTCATCCCTTCCGATTACGGTTGCCTGCAGGAGACCCGAATCCACGGGCATCCCGTCTTTTCCTGAGAGGATATGATGATACAGGACACCGTCTTTTTCGAAGCAGCGCTCATAGACGCCGGAACTGATCACACAGCCTTCGGAGAGTTCCACAGAGAGAAGAAGTTCGCCGCGCTCCGAGAAGGGCTTTTGGATGCCGACCTTCCACGGCGATCCATCCGGCTTTTCTCCGAACACATCGATGTTTCCGCCGAGGTTCAGAATCGCGCCGGTAATATCGGAGCGGCTTTGAAGGTAATCCCGGAGCGCAGCGGAGATACAGCCTTTCGCGACGGCGCCGAGGTCCAGCATGACCGTCCCTTCCGTGAGCAGAAGCGTGCTGCCCCGAAGCTCTGCATTTTTGAAACCGACCCGTGAAAGCGCTTCCAGAAGCAGCGTTTCGTCCGGAACCGACCCGTTTCCGGTACGGAAATCCCAGAGTTCTGTCACCGGAAGCATGGTGATATCGAACAGGCCGTCCGTATCCTCTGAAGCCTCCAGCCCGAGCGCGAGCGCTTCCCGAAGCTCATCGGAGATGCTGTATTCTGCGGTTCCCGTACGGGTTTTTGGATCATATTCACCGCCGGCGTTTTCACGGTGGTTGATGCGGTACAGTTCGGAGTCCGGATTCTGTGCGGAGAAGATGCGTTCGAAATTCCTGCAGAGCACAAAACATTCACTGAGCGCTTCCTCTGCGCCTTCCCCGTAAATCGTCAGTGTGACGGAGGTGTCGAAAAAAATCCCGGTATCGGACGCTGTTTTCTTTTTTGGAGAAGTGCAGCCCGAAAGCAGCAGAAACAGGATCATCATAAACGGGAAGGCGATCCTATGGCAGCGATTCAATCCGGAACCTCCTTTCAGGGGTTTCTAGAGAAAACGGACCGGATTTTTCAAACCGTACCGTCCGGTTCCGGATCCGACAGGACATTTTTTGGAACCGATATTCTATAGTTTAATTCATTCGTATAAAAATAGCAAGCAAAACCTCTGATGATCCGTTGAATGTCCCGGCCTTTTGTGGTAGTATAACAGAAAACGACAGAAGACACCGCCCCGGATCGCGGTGCGGATATGAGAAACCGGCGCTGGCCCGAAGCGGCTTAAAAGACATGAGCAGATGTGACGGAATATGAGAAATGATATGATGTTCCATCCTGTATTACTGTAACATGTCCGGTCTTTGCGCACAAGGTCTGTTCCGCAAAAACAGGGTGATTTTCTGAGATAAAATTCAGATATCTGCACATGCTGTACAGGTTGACAGGCGCTTTTTTTACAGATTGTGCACAGAATTCGAAAAAAGAAAGGCTGAAGGAAAATGGCGAAAAGAATTCTCATAATTGACGGGCAGGGCGGAAATATCGGACGTCAGCTTGTGAAGCTTGTGACGGAGCGTTTCCCGGATACGGAGCTAATCGCGGTCGGGACGAACAGCATAGCGACCGAAAACATGCTGAAAGCCGGAGCAGGATCCGCGGCAACCGGCGAAAATGCCGTGATCGTTTCAAGCCGCCGTGCGGATGTGATCATCGGCCCGATCGGCATTGTGATCGCGGATGCGCTTATGGGCGAAGTAACACCGAAAATGTCCCAGGCGGTCGGCTCTGCGAATGCTGTCAGGATCCTGATCCCGATGAACCGCTGTGATACGCTGATCGCAGGCGCAAACGACAGTCTCGGGAATTATCTCTCGGACGCAATGGAAAAGCTGAAGGAGGTACTTTGATTTGGACGGACAGAACTTAACGGGCATCACAGGCGAAGAGCGCCTCAGGCATTTTTTCACGGAATACCCGAAATGTGCACTGGCATTTTCGGGCGGCGTGGATTCTTCTTACCTTCTGTACGCGGCGAAGCAATTCGGCGCCGAAGTCCGGGCATATTATGTGAAAGCGGCGTTCCAGCCCGAATTTGAATTCCGGGACGCCAAAAAGCTTGCCGAAGAAATCGGCGCGGACATGAAAATCCTTTATGTCGATGTGCTTTCGGACGAAACTGTCCGGAAAAACCCGAAAAACCGCTGCTATTACTGTAAAAAGCAGATTTTCGGAACAATTCTCTCCGCTGCGAAGACAGACGGCTATACGGTGATTCTGGACGGGACGAATGCGAGCGACGATGCTTCGGACCGGCCGGGGATGAAAGCGCTTCAGGAGATGCAGGTCCTGTCGCCGCTGCGGCTCGCGGGGATCACAAAAGACGAAATCCGCGCACTGTCAAAAAAAGCCGGGCTCTTCACCTGGGACAAACCGGCCTATGCCTGCCTCGCGACAAGGATTCCGGCGGGGGAGGAGATTACGGCGGAAAAACTTCAGGCAACCGAGAACTCGGAAGGATATCTTATGGATCTCGGATTCCGCGATTTCCGGGTAAGGCAGGCGGCGGGAACGGCGAAGCTGCAGCTCCGGGCGGAGGACATGCCGCGCCTTTTGGAAAAGCGGGAGGCAATTCTCGCAGAACTTCGGAAATACTATAAAGCGGTTACGCTGGACCTGGAGGCAAGACCATGAATAATGACATCCGGAAAACGCTCGAGGAGCTCCGGGACGGAACGATTTCCGTCGACGAGGCGCTCCTTACAATAAAAAAGAAACCGTTTGAAGACATCGGTTTTGCAAAGGTCGACCTGCACCGGGCGGTGCGTCAGGGCGCGGCCGAGGTGATCTACGGCGCAGGGAAAACGGCGGAGCAGATGGTCGCAATCACAAAAGTCATGCTTGAAAACGGCGTAAAAACAATACTCATTACGCGGCTTTCGCCGGAATCCGCGGAGATTCTGCAGCGGGAATTCGAGATGGAATACCGGAAGGATTCCAGGATCGGGATTGTCGGCGAATTCCCGGAGCCCACGGGCATCGGGACAATCGTCGTCGCGACCGGCGGGACTTCGGACATTCCGGTCGCGGAAGAAGCCGCGCTGACTGCGGAGGCACACGGGAACAAAGTCATCCGGCTTTACGACGTCGGCGTCGCCGGCCTGCACCGGACCCTTTCGCATATGGATGAAATCATGTCCGCGACTGTGATCATCGCGATTGCGGGAATGGAGGGTGCGCTTGCTTCCGTCATCGGCGGACTTGCGGACTGTCCGGTCATCGCGGTTCCCACAAGCGTCGGCTACGGAGCTTCGTTCCATGGTCTTTCTGCGCTTTTATCGATGCTGAACTCCTGTGCAAGCGGCGTTTCCGTGGTCAATATCGACAACGGTTTCGGCGCGGGCTATCTTGCGAGCATGATCAACCACATCCGCTGATTTTTCGGCGCAATACCCGTCTCCGGACGGGTTTTTTGATAACATGAAACACTATTTCACGGCAGAAATCCCGCCGGAGTATGAAGGGCGGAAGCTGTTGTCTTATCTGAAATCGGAGCTCGCCTTTTCTGCGGCGAAAATCAGCTCGGTCAAGTATGATACGGAGGGGCTTTTCGTCAATGAAAGGCGGGTCACGGTCCGCGAAATCCTGCACCGGGGTGATCGGATCCGGGTGCTCCTTACAGACTCCGAGAGACGTGAAAACCGTCTGATCCCGTTTGAAATGCCATTGGATATCCTTTATGAAGACGAGTATTTCATTGCGGTGAACAAGACAGCGGGAACGGTCTGCCACCCCGCGAAAGGACATCTCCTGGATTCTCTTGCGAGCGGGCTCCGATTCTATTTCGACCGGACGGATCCCGATCAGCGGGTGCACCTTCTGGGGCGGCTCGACAAGGAAACGTCCGGAGTGGTTCTGTGCGCGAAAAACGCGGCCGCTTTGGAGCTTCTCAAGAAAAGCAA
Organism: uncultured Eubacteriales bacterium; assembly: GCA_902772745.1. Taxonomy (GTDB): domain Bacteria; phylum Bacillota; class Clostridia; order Lachnospirales; family Lachnospiraceae; genus UBA1267. The sequence goes on along the minus strand of CACYBV010000154.1, from coordinate 5,202 downwards.
TACGGCGGAGAAGACCTATATCGCCGCCGCATCGGGTAAATTTGCGGAAAAAGAAGGCCGCATCACGATTCCGATAAAGTACGTGCGGGACCGGGAACTGGGCATTCTCCGTGTAGAGCGCGGAGAAGAGAAACCGGCCGAAACAGAATACCGGGTAATCGGGGAAGGAACGGATTTTTCGGTGCTGGAGGTGAAGATCGGAACCGGAAGGATGCACCAGATCCGCTTTCATCTTTCTGAGGAAGGGCATCCGCTTCTCGGCGACAGTCTCTACGGCGGTCCGATGCAAAGGATCGGAAGGACGGCGCTGCATGCGTGGAAACTCAGGTTCTGCCATCCTTTCACGAAACAGGAGATCACTTTTCAGGCCGGACTTCCCGCGGATATGCGGGAACTGCTGCCCGATGCGGTACCGGCTGAAGGCCGAAGCAGGGGAAGCCCGTACTGACAGGAAAATATACAGCAAACGGAGGGCATAAGAGATGGAACTTGGCTTTTTCAGTCCGGAGATTTCCGGGGACAATGCGGAGGAGGTTTTCAGAAAGGCCCGGGCTTACGGTTTTACCGAAGTCCAGTATGACTTTATTACCTCTCACAGGGAAGAAATGCCGGAATCCTTTTTTCCGGGAGAACTCGAACAGGTGAAATCTGCGGCCGAGCGCTGCGGGATCCGCATTACGGCGGTCAACGGAACTTTTAACATGGTGGACAGCGACGATCAGCGGCTTGCGGAATACATCCGCCGCTTCGGTAAAATCTGCGAAGCGGCCCGCTTTTTCGGCGCGAAAATCGTGACGCTGTGCACCGGGTCGAAAAACCCGGCGGGTATGTGGCGCTACAGCCCCGAGACCGCAAAGGAAGAAGTCTTTTCGGAACTTCTCCGGACCACGCGGAGGATCATGCCCCTTGCGGCGGAGTACGGCCTCGTTTTCGGTGTGGAGACCGAGGCCAGCAACGTGATTTTCACGGCGGAAAGGAACCGCCGCTTCCTCGATGAAATCGCGGATCCGCATCTTAAGGTCATTATGGACTGCGCGAACCTCTTTCCTTCAGGCACCGCGAAGAAGGAAAATGTGGACGAAACGATCAACCAGGCCTTCTCGCTTCTCGGGAAAGACGTGGTTTTGGCGCACGGCAAGGACATAGCCGAGAGCGGAACGGTTTCCTTTGCCTCGCCGGGGATGGGCATTGTCAATTATGAGCTGTTTTTCGAGCGGCTCAGGGAGATCGGCTATCAGGGCGGCCTGATCCTGCACGGAATCCACGCCGCCGAAGATTTTGACCCCTGCATACGGATCATACGCGAAAAACTTGCGAAAGCCGGCATCTGAAAGGAGAGAAAACATGCTGACTATATTCGATCCCGCCGTCAACGGCGTCAGGGGAACCGTCTATGAAATCGCGGATCTTGCGAAAGAATACGGTATTTCGGGCATTGCTGTGCCTGGCACGCTCCTCGCGGACCCAAAAGAAGCGCTCCGGGCAGCGGACTATGTGAGGGAACTCGGGCTTTCATGGAGCCTTCTGCCGACTCCGGCGGATTTTTACAGTGAATCGCTGTCGGACCAGGCATTCGATCAGGCCCTTGAAGTCTTTAAGGCGCGTGCGGAGCTCGGCGCGAAGATGGGGGTCCGCTTCTGCTACAACCATGTCTGGAACGGAAGCAACGAACGGGAAGCCGATGCCCAGTTCGAATGGGTGCTTAAGAGGATCCGTCGTGTTTTTGAAGCTGCAGACCGGAACGGAATCCGTTACGGTATGGAATTCCTGGGGCCGGTGCCGCTGCAGAGAAGCTTCCGGTATCCTTTCTTCAACAGCCTTTCGGGGATCCTCGCGCTGGCGGATGAAGTGAGCCCCCGCTGCGGATTCCTTTTCGACACCTATCACTGGTACTGCGGAAGCGGTCAGCGGATTGATGAAGCCTATCTTGCATCAAGGCATGTTGAGCGGATGGTCGGCTTCCATATCAATGACGCTGTTTTGGGCCGGAGCCGCGAGGAACAGGAGGACATGGAGCGCAGAATGCCCCTTTCCACAGGCATCATTAATGCGGCGCTTCCCTATAGGCTTTTTTATGAGGCCGGTTACGACGGACCGATGTTCAACGAACCGATGCGTCCCTGGTCCGAGAACCGCGAGGGGCGGACGCTTCGGGAAACCGTGAAAGCCGTCGCAGAGAATTATGAAAAACTGCGCAGGACGGCGCTTGGGATCCGGGACGGGGAGTGATTTTTTGAAATACTGCGGCAGACAGGCCGAAATAACCGCTTATCTGAATGCACACAGCCAGAGAGGGTGCGCCAGACATGGCAGTACTGAAAACAACTGACGATATTCCTGCCGTACTTTCGGAAATGACACTGGATGAGAAGATCCGTTTCATTACCGTGCCGACGGAGATACGCACGCACGCTTTTCCGAAATACGGGATCCCCGCAATCCAGATCCAGGACGGCGGAACCGGCGTAAACTATATGCACCTGTTTGAAGAAATGGAGGTGCAGGGCCTGCTGCCGACGGTACCCGGCTTTGATCTCTACCGCGACATCCCCTATTATCTGGATCATCCGGATGAGGGAACGCCGGAAATTAAGGAGCTCATGCGGGTTTATATGGAGATTGTGGACCGCGATTACCGGCCGAACCACAAATTCCCCGGATGTTTTCCGCCCGGAATGCCGCTCGGGGCGACTTTCGATCCGGAGACGGTTTCTGGCGCCGGGTCGTTTCCCGTGCGATCCCGGGAACCGCGGCGGAGAAGAACGCGCTTCGGGAGCAGATGGTCGCGGAACTTCAGGCGATTGAGATTGTACAGTAATCTGCCGGCTGCGAACCAAAGCGAGTCCGAAGTGCAGAATATTATCTTTTTTCATAAAACTGCTGGACATTTGTTGGACAGGACCTGTTATCATGTGTTCAGTACAGCACAGATTCATACCGTCTGAGGACGGGAAGCCTGCAGAAACTGCAGACATAAGGAATCCTTTTTCAGGAGGAGTCAGTCATGCCCGGAATTTACGAAAACAATGCCCCGGAAACCGTCTATGGGACGGATGTTGCAAACCAGCTCGGCCGCTATCTTCAGGCCGGAAACGCCGACAAATCCACATCGCTCGGAGAAATTTTCACCTGGCGTGCAGCCTGGTATATGATGACCGGCCGGATTCTGCCGAACACCGGAAACAATCCTGTAAATTATGCCAAGCTTTCCAATATTGCACAGCAGCTGAAAGACCTTGGTTCGATGGAATATGCCCGGCAGGCCTGGCTGAATGCAGTGCCTTCGCCGACGCCGAACGACCTGAATTTTAATGTTTTTCTCGCAAATGTCTGGGACCGTGTCGTGACGGAGCCCCATATGGGCGTGAATTTCAACGGGCACCGGGATGCGGTGATATCCGATGCACAGAGACAAAGCGGGAATTTAAGCTGTGCAGAATATTACTTAAACGCCGCGGAAAACGCGGGAAACCGCGAAAACCCGGAGTACCGTTACAGCGACAAGTCTACCTACGAGTATAATGCGCCGGAAAATGTGTGGCGGGATTATGCCGCATATTCCGCCTGCCTTCAGGGCCGCGGAAATGAAAAGCTGACGGACGAAAAAATCGCGGAAACAAAGAAAAACGCCGTCGATTACCATGTGCTGAAAAACCGCCGGACTGTTGAGAAGCTGCAGAACGGGGAGTATGCGAAGGTAAAGGAGGCCTACAGAAAGACGCTCAATTCCTTCACCTTTTCCAATATCGATGATCTGAAGGCAGCGCAGAAGGACCTTGACGGTGACCCGGAGTCCGGAAGAAAGGGCATTCTTGAAATGATGGGCGACCGTCTCGCGCCGCCGATGACCGACAGCAAGGAGTGGAGCAATATCATTGAGGATCTGAACAGCTTCCATGATGCTAAGACACCGGAAGAAGCCGCGCTCTACAGTGCGGATCTTTTGATGAATGTCGAGAAATTTACAAAAGGCCGGAAGAGTCTCTGGGCGACGCAGGAGGAACAGCTTCTCGTCAGGGACTGCCTTCGCGCAATTGCGGTAGCGATTCCGGATGCCGTGAATAATCCGAGCGTGAAGCCTCTGATCAACCGCTTCAATACGGTCCGCAAGCATCGGCTGGAGCGCCGTGTTACGCTTAGAGATTACCATCGCCCCGCGGCCACGGACCGTTATCCCCAGCTTCCCTATCCGGGACAGCGTGCGCTGCAGCCGGCGAAAGAAAAACGGGTTATGGCGGATATTTATACGGAAATCGATCCGATTACGGGAGAAGCGCCGAAAGCGCGGCCGCAGCAGCAGAACTCTGCGCCGCAGAATCCTGCGCCGCAGGGAAACAACCCGCCGCAGGGACAGCCGCAGCCCGTACCGCAGAACAAAAATATCGTTCACGAGAAAGAGGCGCCGGTTTCCCAGAACGACAAAGCCCCGGAAATCAAAAACCAGCCGGACAACGAAGACGACTATGCGCCGATAGACGAAGGAAATGACATGCAGGAATTCCTGTACGGCGAAGAACAGCCGGATCTCGCGAAGGATTTTGAAGAGATGGATCAGTATCCGATCTCTCTAGAAAAAGCCTACGAAGATGCGGGAGACCTGATGAATCTCCTGAAAACGCTTTCGGACGGGCAGTGTGCCCAGTTCGGAAAGAACTTTATGACGGAGCAGATCGCGAAGATGGTCGCGCTTCATAATACAAAGCCCTTTGAAAACGCACCGGACCAGATCAACCGGAATGCCTGGCGGGCAAAGACGGAAGATCTGAAAAATGATCCGATTGTTCAGCAGGCAGCACAGGACTTTATTGACATGAAAGAGAGACGGGACGATTTCCGGAAAATGGTCGATGCGAGCGAGAAGCAGACGCAGGAGCCTAAAAACGTCCGGTTTGTCAGGTTCATGGACGGAGTCTACAATTTTTATAAAAAACGCATGAACAAACCGGCGGCAGAGGAAAAGGAAGACGAAAAAGAGCCGCAGGTCCGCAGAAGCGGCAGCAAAAAATCCCTGAAGGAGAAAGCCCCATCTGAGAAACTGGAACAGGGCAGAAAGTCTTCCGTGAAGCCGAAAAAGGAAAGCCTGAAAAAGGAAGAACCGAAGGAAGAGGAAAAGCCGGAGGAGAGATCTTCCAGCAGGACATCCTCCTTTGTAAACAACGAGCGGTACACCGAGGTCAGCATGGGGTGATCTGTCCGGGCGGG
>CACYBV010000153.1 GCA_902772745.1 uncultured Eubacteriales bacterium | reverse complement strand
TACACCTGAAAAGACGCAGATTGATTTTACCAAGGAATGGGTCGGAGATGAGGACGACGAGGAATACCGTCCGGAACAGATCACCGTACGGCTTTACGCGGACGATGTGTATACCGGTAAAGAAGTTACAATCAGGCCGGACAGAAACGGCGAGTGGTACGGCAGCTTTACAGGTCTCCAGAAATACGCAAACCCGAGCGGTGTGACCGGAGAACAGCATGAAATCGTATACACGGTACAGGAAATTCCTGTATACAAGTATCTTACTTCTTATGAAGTGAACGAAGAGACGGGAGAGGTGCTCATTAAGAATACCTTCTATCCCTTCGGCGATGTTGAGATCAGAAAGAATCTTCTGAACGAGACGGAAGTCTCAAAGGAGACAAGCTTCACATTCGACCTTGTGCTGAAGGACAGCACGGGAGAAGATCTGACCAGCAAATTCAGCTGTTTCAAATACGATTCCGAAGGAAATGAACTAGAGAACGGAGAGTACGGAAACGGCGATCAGATTACCATCAAAGGAAGCGAACGCTTTGTCATTAAAGACATTCCTTCCGAAAGCACCTTTGAGATCACAGAAAACCGGACGCCGGGCTTCACGCTTGTATCGAGCAGCGGAACCTCCGGCTCGGTCCGTGCGGGCGCAACGCTGTATGCCGCATTTACGAACCGCTACGAAGCGGAAGGCCGTCAGAGCGTGACTGTTCATAAAACGCTTCAGGGCCGCGAAATGACGAATTACCAGTTCCGTTTCGAACTTCTGGACATGACCGAAGGCAGCGAAACTTACGGCGATGTCCTGTTCAACGCTTCTTCCACCGCGGCCGGTCTTGCTACACTCGGCGACATCAAGTATTTCGAGTCGGACCATGACAAAAACTTTACCTACTATATCCGTGAGGTTGACAGAGAAAAGCCCGGATATACCTATGACGATACGGTTTACATCATGACCGTGTATGCCGTCGACAACGGTTCCGGCCGCATGCTGCTTACGCCGAAGTACTATAAAGGCGTGACAGCGGAAGACGGCACTGTAAGCATGGGCGAAGAAGTTACGGCCGCCGAAATCAGCTTCGAAAATATATACCGTGCTTCGGGCGACGCGGAGATCCTTGCGTGGAAGCAGCTCGAGGGCGGAGAGCTCACGCAGTACGGCCCGTTTACATTTGAACTTCTTGACGCCGAAAGCGGAGCCGTGTTGCAGAGCAAAACAAGCGACGAGCGGGGGACGATCGCCTTTGATCCGCTGAACTTTACAGAAGCGGCTGTCGGCAGGACTTTCCTGTATGTAATCCGCGAAGCCGAAGGCGAAGACAACCGGGTGATTTACGACACGGCGCTGAAGGGCGTCGAGCTTACCGTGGCCGACAACGGCAACGGAACGCTCGCGATCACCCAGAGCAACGTGACGGTGGAAGCCGTCGAAAGCACAGATGAAAACGGCAGTCCGGTCACCTCCTACAGAAAGACCGGAAATTCGAATGATCTGCCGATCTTTGTGAACAATCTGAAGCCGGGCGATATCTCCGTCACAAAGCTGACAGACTGGGACGAAAATGAACCGGACGGCAGCAAGGATTTCTCTTTCACACTGACTCTTGTCGGTGACGAACTTCCTGAGGAGATTACGGTACAGGTTTCGGAGGGAGACCCGAGGCAGAAAGCGTATTCGGCTGACAACAGACCTGCTGCGCTGACAGAAGAAGAGAGGGCGGAGAAAACGGTTCCGCTTCAGATCACCAGCGCGGAAGGCGTTACTCCGGTCACCGGCGAATATGTGTTTACCTTAAAGGCGGGACAGACGCTGACGGCAAAAGATCTTCCGGCTGGCGTGGCCTATCAGTTCCAGGAAGCGATTCCTGCCGGCTGGACGCTGACATTCGAAAATGTTGCGGGCGTCGTCGTACCGAAAGATACGACGAAGGCTACCTATACCAACAAATTTGAACCGGGCACGGCGGTTGCGACGGTAATCGCGACCAAGAGACTGGACGGCAAAGCGCCGAAGGCCGGGATGTTCGCATTTGAACTGGTCGACAACAACGAGGAGTCCGAAAATTACGGACAGGCGATCCAGACGCTCTGGAACCATGCCAGCGGCTACGTGCTGTTTGACCTGTATTTCACTCAGGAAGGGGTATACAAATATATCCTTCGTGAAGTACAGGGACTTGTGGAGTCGGTGGATGACGATGGAAATATCACATTCAGTACGGATGAGGATCTCCTTCGCCAGATTGCCTTTGACGAAACAGAATACCCGATCAGTGTTAAAGTAGTCAAGATTATCGCGGAAGACGGCAGTGAAACCCTTACAGCCACTGTGCTTTATGATCCGGAGAACGGGGAAGAGGGAAATCCGCCGCAGTTCATAAACTCCACGAGACCGGGATCTCTTCAGATCAACAAGGTCGGTGAAGGCCTGACCGATGCGAATAAGGAGGCGGAATTTACCTTCAAGGTAACTTTCTCCAACGATGCCGGCATGCCGCTGACTCAGAGCGGAAATATGATCTTCTATACGGAAGAACTTGAAAATGCCTCTGAACCGGAAGAAACACCGGTAATGACAGATTCGGATTTCCCGGAGAACTCAGTTCCGCAGACTGCCGGGACAGACGGGAATCCGGGACGCGGACAGCAGAATCTCCTTGCCCCGAATACGGCGACACGGATGCTCATGGCCAAGGGCGCTCCGATGCTGAGAGCGGCAGGGGATGAGCCGGAAGGCACCGGAAAGTATGCCGGCGGCATTGCTCCGACGACGACCGAAGTTACGAAATCAGGAACTTTCAGCGGCGGCGGCCAGACAGTAAACGGAGTTGTACAGGGGTCGGTCAAGTGGACTCTTTACGCAGACGGCACATTTATTATCGAGCCGACAAACGGTGTCAGCGGATCGTTTTATTATTCCGGCTCATATAGTCCGATGGATGGACCCACACTTCAGAAAGTAAAACGGATTCGGGTATTAAATACCTGTTATGCTGTCGGTGCGGCAGGACATATCTTCGACCGGTACAGCTCATATTACTGTTACGCCGAATATGCTGATCTGCGCGGAATGGATGTCAGCCAGTGCACCAGTGTTTACGAACTGTTTGATAATGCGAGAAGCCTGAGTTATCTGGATCTCAGTACATGGCATCCAAAAGCTAACATGGATATGACCATGATAGTATGGTATGCCAGCGGCTATTATGAATCCATGAAAGTCCTGAAACTTTCAAAAGACATAAGATTCAGCGGATTCTCCTACTCGCATCTGGGAAATGGAAAGTGGAAAACACTGGAAGGAACTCCGAGCGGAGAGTTTACAAGCCAGCAGCTGGTACAAATGTATCAGAATGGGAACGG
>CACYBV010000152.1 GCA_902772745.1 uncultured Eubacteriales bacterium | reverse complement strand
AGCGCCGCAGCACTGACTGCAATGAATGCAGCCGATGCGATCAGGATGATCAGCCACAGTCCAAAATGTTCCTCGAATGAATTCCCTTCATCTTCAGGATCGTAATCCAGTTCGTCGCTATCGTTGATCGAAGCCGTCCTGAAAGTCGGCTCCTCTTCGCTTTCGGACACGGGTTCTTCCGCGCTTTCAGACGCAGATTCTTCCGTACTTTCCGGAGATGATTCTTCGGATGTTCCGGTCGGTGTAATGATCACAAGTCCCGTCTCGCTTTCCGATCCGGTTTCGGTCGGCTCCGTCGTTGTTTCACTTGTTTCCTCCGACGGCTCTTCGCTTGTCGTTTCCTCTGGTGTTGTCTCTTCCGCTGTGCTTTCAGTCGTGGTTTCTGAAGTCGGTTCCGAAGATGAATGTGCCGGCGGTTCCGTAGGCTCAGTTTCTGTATCTGAAGCGGACGGTTCTGTCTGATGTTCGGTCTCGCTCGGTTTTTCCGTTTCTTTCGAGGATTCCGATGGTTTCTCCGTCTGGGATTCTGATTGGGATTCCGATTGGGATTCCGTATCCGTTTCGTCGTCAGAGCCCGATGCTTCGTCACCGGAGTCAGATGATCCGTCATCAGCGTCCGAGTTCCCGTCTTCCGAACCTTGCGGATCCTCCGAGTATGTTGTGTCCTCTTCCTCCGGGCTCGTCGTTTCCTCTTCCTCCGAGCTCATCGTTTCCTCTTCCTCCGAGCTCGTCGTCTCCTCTTCCTCTGAACTTGTTGTTTCCTCTTCCTCTGAACTTGTTGTTTCCTCTTCCTCCGAGCTTGTCTTCTCCTCTTCGGAACTAGAGGACTCCGGTTCTTCCAGTAAAATTTCCGTTCCGTCCGGAAGAATCTGAGCGATCGGGTTTCCCTCTTCATCTATGACAAAGAGCTCAATCTCCTGCAGGTCCGCATTCTTCCGAAGCTTTGCTTCCATGGTTTTGCCGGGTTCAAGCACAACATTTTTGAAGCAGGCCGGATCCGGATGATCAGGGTCAGGATCCCGGACTGTAAACGCCATGGTTCCCTCATCGGAGGCGGTAATCACGATCCGGCAGTCCATGTCTTTCGGTATGATAATTGTTTTTTCTGAATTTTCCACCAATGCGGCCAGACCGGAAGCGCAGGTTTCCACTTCATCGGATGCAATGCCGCACAATAGATCGTCTTCCTGATACACCTCGACATCCACCGGGCAGCGGATACTGACCATCAGTGCAGCGTCCAAATATCCCGGACTGAGCAGGCCATTTTTCACTGCCGGGATATAGCCGGCGATCTCATGGGTCCTGCAGTCGCAATTCCTGGAAACATACGACGTCATATCGTTTGCGAAAGTATAGAAACGCCCGAACTTTCCATACAGGCGGCTTTCGCGGTCCTCCGGGGGATAAGCCCTGCCCTCCGGGCCGAAAGTATCCAGATAATTATATATATTGATTATGTTTTCGTATCCGTCAACAGGCGGAAGCTGTATCGTATTTCCCGCAGAATCTGTATTCGCGACGGAATCCGGCGCGCCGAAAGTATATGCGTAAACATCCCCCTGTTTCAGATTCCTTCCGAGCCAGCTGTCCTGTCCGCATTCCCGGTTGAGTCTTGCGGCCAGGAGATTCGCCGCCGAGCCGCCGAGGCCGTGTCCGGTTGCGATGATCTTAAGGGGTCTTGTTCCGAGCCATTCGTGCAGGAGGCAATAATCCTCCAGACCGGCGAAAATGTCTTCCTCAAATTCCAGAACTCGGTCCCAGACCCGGTATCCGAAGTACTCCCGATCAGAGGAAAAAACGCCCTCTTTGGTCTCATCCCAGGAAGCCTCCGCTCTGCCCGCGGTAATGATCAGAACATCCGTCGTTTCTCCGCCGATTACCATGGTGTCTGAAGCAATGGAAAACGCGCCGCTTTCATCATCCGCAAACGCCTGCCCGTTTCTCTCCGAATCCGGCCGGTTCAGCGGGTGATCCGGATAGCTGTAGAAGAAAATATCCTCCTCACTGAAGCCAAGGTCCATATAAGCCTGCTGCAGGTAGTCCGGATCCTCTGCAGCCGCGCACAGGGAAGCGCACAGCAGCGCGAAATTGTAATCGGCCGAATCCGAAGATAAAACAGCGGATCCGTAAAGCTCCGTCGACGGAACTTCAAAAAGCGCCGGACCCCAGCTGATTTTTTCACAATGACCCGGGAGGTTCAGGATTCCGGCGCCTTCATCCTCTTCCGAAAGATACGCGCCGGAATTGTTGTAGATTCGTTTTTCCGTACTTCCCGTCAGGTCCTTCTCAATCTCCCCGAAAGCAAAATCCAGCCTGTCAGCATCGTAAACTGCAAAAAACGTTTCCCCGGAAGACGCGATGTCGCCGGCAGTCAGCCTGAAAAGTCCCGCAAGGTCCTTCCCGCCTCCGGCCAGTTCCGGATCGGTTTCTGCGGGATCGAAAATGCCGACAACATGGATTTCTGTGCCGTTCTCCTTCAGTTTTTCCGCTTCCTCCACCGCCTTATTCGCATAGGCATAAAGCTCGACATCCGTTGCGGAATGAAACCAGGACGAGCCCGGCGTTTCTGTGGAATACAGCCCTTCATAGCTGTATTCCCCGCTGTTTGTCAGTCCGGTCGTACACAATAGGATGCTAACCGGCAAATTATGGAAATAATAGCTCTCGAGCAGTTCATCCGCCGCGCGGAGTGCGCCCGCGATGCTGCAGTCCGTACTGCTGCCCTGCTCCGTCATGTCCAGAGCGGATTTCAGTTCATTATAGTCATTCGTAAAACCGGCCGATACTTCCGCTGTTTCCTCATAAGTGATGATCGCCATCTGTATTTCCTGAAGATCCGTGCGGATGTTCCGGAGGAAATTCAAAGCCGCTTCCTTTACATCTTCCAGTGCGCTGTCGGAAACATAGCGGTTTTCTTCACTGTAAGTAAACGCAGAAGGTTCGGTGATATCGAGCATCAGTATAATCAGGCGTTCGGGCTGGTTAAACCTCGGAACGATAAAACAGGTCGGTTCATCCGCCGGGATCGGTTCGGAGAAATGAGCCGGTTCCCCGCTGTCCGCATCCTGTTCCATAACCGTAATGTATTTCTGCTTTACAGGCTCCGGCGGCCCGGACTCATCGTCTTCCTCACGATCTCCGTGATCCTCTTCCCCTTCATCTCCGGCTGAATCCTCTTCCGAAGGATCCGGCTCCTCTTCTTCAAGGGAATCCTCTTCCGAAAGGTCTGTTTCCTCCTCTTCGATCACTTCTTCGAAAACATCCGTTATGACAGCGATATGGCCGTATTCCCCTGCTCTTCCGACGTTCGCATCCCACACTGCCACGTCACCGGGCTGGGCCTGATAACCGCTTTCCGTATACACTCTTTCCCATTGTTCCGGGATTGCACAATCATCGTCCGGTGAGGCATAATAAGCCGCGGTCTCTGCAGACAGATCTTCTTCCGACATTCCTCCGACTGTCATGAAGTATGTCTTTGCAATATCCAGACAGTCCGCGATGCCGTTTTCGTCTGCATGGACTTCCTGCCCTTCGAGGCCTTTTGCGAATGCCACCGCGGAATCCTGCGTGTACTCCTGATCGTTGTCCCCGTATGACGGAACAGGCAGTATGCAAAGCACAGCAAGCAGTACCGAAATCAGTACTGCTGCCGTAACATGCCATAGATTCTTGTATGTCTTTTTCATCATTTTCGCCCGTCCGGCCTTTCTGTCCTTTATCAGGGGCGTCCCGCTGTACCTGTCCTTCTCAGGCGTTTACTGTTTCTCCGTCTCCTCGACAATATAAAGCGTGCAGTCCGGATGGAGCCTTGTGAACTCGTCGATTTCCTCCTGCGGAATATCGAGGCCTTTAATCGAGACTTCCCTCAGATTCGGCAGGTTCATAATCGGCGCCAGGCTGGTCACTTTCGTATAGCTTAAAAGCAGCATCTCGAGAGCCTCTGAGTCGGACAGCATGGAGATATCGCTGACATCCGTCCGCCGAAGATCCAGGATTTTCAGGTTCGGAAGGCTTGCTGCCGCCGAGATGTCCGAGACCGCGCTTCCGCTCAGTCCCAGTTCCTCTATCGTCGTCATACCGTAGAGCGGATCAATCGTTGTGAAGCTGTTGCCCGCGGCATAGATCACCCGGAGCTTCCCGGCCGATGCAGCCGGGCTCAGGTCCGAGATACTGTTCAGGTTGATGCCGAGGATTTCAAGGTTCGGATAAATGCTTAAATCAGGGAGTGCCCTGAGGCCCTGATCGCTGAGGTCGAGAACGATTACCGTCGGGTCGGTTTCCGGTTTCGACTCCGGCTCCGTTTCAGTTTCCGTTTCTGTCTCGGTTTCGGTTTCAGGCTCAGTCTCGGTTTCAGTTTCTGTCTCAGTTTCGGTTTCCGTTTCTGTCTCAGTCTCCGTTTCGGTTTCAGTTTCCGTTTCTGTCTCGGTTTCGGTTTCAGGCTCGGTCTCGGTTTCAGTTTCCGTCTCAGTCTCGGCTTCCGTTTCAGTTTTCGTTTCGGTTT
>CACYBV010000151.1 GCA_902772745.1 uncultured Eubacteriales bacterium | reverse complement strand
CTCCCGGAGCGGAGATATCCGCAGGACTTCGGCGCGCGGATTTTCAAGATTTCACACGATGATTCCGGGTCGCGGCTTCTGCACCTCAAGATTACGGGCGGAGCGGTCCATGTGCGGGAATCCCTTCCGGGACTTCCGAAAGAAGAGAAGATTTCCCAGATCCGTGTCTATACGGGCGAACGATATCTTCCGGTCGAGTCCGCCGAGGCAGGCGATATCTGTGTCCTGACCGGAATCCGCTCGGGAGAAGCGGGCATGGGGCTCGGGATTGAACCGGGAAACGCGGAGGCGGTGCTCGAGCCGGTGATGCGCTATACGATTGTGCTTCCGGAAGGCACGGATCCGCAGGCCGTGATGCCGGACTTCATGAAGCTTTCGGAGGAAGACCCGGCGCTTCAGATCCGCTGGGATCCGTACCTTCATGAAATCCAGGCGGGACTCATGGGCGCCGTTCAGGCGGAAATCCTGAAAAGCCTGATCCTGCAGCGAATGGGACTCACGGTTGAAATCGAAAACGGCCATGTCCTGTACCGGGAAACGATTGAAAACACGGTGGAAGGCGTCGGCCATTACGAGCCGCTCCGGCATTACGCGGAGGTGCACCTCCGGCTTGACCCGCTCCCGAGAGGATCCGGCATAAGGATCCGGAGCGGCCTCTCGACGGACCGGCTTCCCCGGAATTTCCAGAACCTCATTCTTCAGCACCTTGCGGAGAAAGAGCATCTCGGGGTGCTGACGGGCAGCCCGCTCGCGGATATCCGCATTACACTGACCGCCGGACGAGCCCATATCAAACACACGGAGGGCGGCGATTTCCGGGAAGCGACCTACCGCGCGCTCAGAATGGGCCTGATGTGCGCAAAAATGCGCCTTTTAGAGCCCTGGTACCGTTTCAGGCTGGAAATCCCGTCGAACCAGGCAAACCGCGCTATGGCCGATATTAAGCGCTTCTCGGGCTCCTTCCTGCCGCCCCGGTATCTTGGGGAGCAGATGATCCTCACAGGCCGCGCGCCCTGCTCCGAGATGAATTCCTACCAGCAGGAGGTGCTGCAGTACACGGGCGGAACCGGACGCCTCGTTTTAGACTACGACGGCTATGATCTCTGCCACAATGAGGAGCTTGTGGTGCAGCAGGCGCATTACGATCCGGAGGCGGATCTTGTGAATTCGCCGGACTCCGTATTCTGCGCGCACGGCGGCGCAATCCTCGTCAAATGGTACGACGTCCCGAAATACATGCATCTTCCGTTTACGGTGGAAAGTGCCGAAAACAGCACTCCGGACAGTGAAAACCGGCAGCAGGAAAACCCGGCGGGAACAGTTCCTGCGGCGGATTCTTCCGGCGGAAAATCTTCCTCCCGCGGCGGAACACTTGCGGCTGATAAGGAACTTGAGGAGATCATGCTCCGGGAATTCGGTCCGATCCGGCGGCCGCAGTACCAGAGCACGACGGTCCGCCGCGCAAAGGAAAAGCCCGAAACCATCACGGATCCGAAGCATACGATTCTCCTTCTCGACGGTTACAACCTGATCTTTGCGATGGAGGAACTCCGGGACCTCGCGGGCGACGACATCCAGGCCGCGCGGGAAGCGCTGATTTCCATAGTGACGGACTACAGCGCGTTCCGGGCAACCGATTCCATCCTCGTCTTTGACGGTTACCGGGTCCGCGAGAACCCGGGCGAAGTGACGATCCGTCCCTACGTGACGATTGTTTATACAAAGGAGCGGGAAAGCGCCGACCTCTATATCGAGCAGGTGCTTCAGAAGCTTCCACGGGACCGCCGGGCGGAAATCGTCACTTCCGACAGCCTGATCCAGCTTGCAGGCCTGCGGTCCGGCGCGGTACGCGTCTCGTCCGCGGAGTTTTTCGAACGGGTCTCGGAAGCGAAGCTCGAGATCGGCGAAATTCTCAGGCGCGCGAGGCGCAGGGAACGCTCGACGTTGGGCGAAATCCTGTCGGGAATCGAAGTTCCGGAAGGGATAGAAACATAAGGCATGAGACAGCAGTCAGGGCTGCCCTTCGCGCGAAAACGGAGAGAAGGACGGGGATGACGGAAAAGGAGGCAGCATGAAAAACCTGGTAAAAGCTTATCTTGAGAGTCCGATATTCACGGACATGACCTTTGGCTACACCCGCCTCCGAGATGAGGAAATACATTTTCCGGACGGAAGCGCACGCAGGGAAAAAACCGGCGCGATCCTGCAGGAAAACGGAGATTTCCTGTTCCGGATTTACGCGCCGAAGGCCGAAGAGGTACGGGTTGAAGTGACGATCGACCCCGAAACGCCGGATCTGTATCTGGAAAAAGACGCGGACGGTTTCTTCACAGGCGTCCTGCCGTATTCGAAGCGCCTCGCGGGACCGAAAACAATCAACTATTATGTGGACGGCGCGCTGATGCTGCATCCCGCGACGCCGATCTTTTACTGGAATTTCCGGCCGGCGAACTACATCGAAGTGCCGGATTCGGAGCAGCTGTATTTCCTTGACCCGTACATCCCCCGGGGAACGGTCCGCCGGGAGTACTTTGATTCGAAGGCGATGGGCGAGCGCGAATCCTGCCTTGTCTATACGCCTTACGGCTACTCCGGGGACAAAGAATACCCGGTCCTTTACCTGCAGCACGGTCATACGGAGGACGAGACCTGCTGGATTTATAACGGAAAGGCGGGCTATATCCTTGACGCCCTGATTGCCGAGGGCTCCGTCGTCCCGATGGTCGTCGTGATGAATAACGGAATGCTCCGGAAACCCGGGGAAACGGACGGCGACTACGCGGGCTTCATGGAAATGCTCCTTGACGACTGCCGGCCCTTTATCGAGGAACGCTACAGCGTCCGCAGGGACAAATGGGGCCGCGCGATTGCGGGGCTTTCGATGGGCTCGGCGCAGGCATCGATGATCGGCCAGAGCCGGCCGGATCTGTTCGGCTATATAGGACTTTTCAGCGGATTCCTGACGCTTTCGCGCGGGAATACCGCGGCTGACGAAGTTTCGTATCTGCAGATGATGTTCCGGGACCAGGAGAAATTTACGGAAGAATTCAGGGTATTTTACCGCTCGATCGGTTCGGCGGACGGCTTAAAGGGACGTTTCGATCAGGACCAGCGCTTTATCGACGAGTACGGCGTGAACCGGCTTCCGAACTACCATGAATCTGTCTACCCGGACCGCTTTCACGACTGGGGTACATGGCGGCTCGCGCTAAGGGACTTTTCGCGTCTCATTTTCAGGTGACAATACAGGGACTCCTGCTGCCCTGACGGAAAAACAGCAGGAAACAGACAGCAAGGAAAAAGACAGAAAGGAGAAGCTTTATGCAAAAGATTCGTGTGGGCCTTCAGATGATCAGCGTCAAGGACTTCCAGCCGCCGATCCCGACGCAGGAAGTCATGGCGGAGCGCAGGGACGAGGCTTATAAGCTCGACGCAAACGTCGGCGAAGGCGTACAGGACGTCCCGCGCATTATCGAAGCATGCAAAGAATCCGGCGTCAAGTGGATCATTGTCGAGCACATGGAAAAGGAGCATTATGAGGACTCGGTCGCAGCGGTCGCGGTGAGCCTCAGGAATATCCGGAAATATCTGTAAGGAGGCCTGTATCATGAAAACCTGGAGAGCGGCCCTTGTCGGCTGCGGAATGATCTTCAACACGGCGCACCTTCCGGCGATCCGCGCCCTCGGCGGCAGGATCGAAATCGTTTCCGTCTGCGACGAGCGCCCGGAAGCCGCCGAATTCACCGGGAGAAAACTCGGCGTCCCATATTTCACGGACCTTGTCGCGATGCTTCGGGATATCGATTCGGATATCCTCATAAACTGCACGCCGAACGCGTACCATAAACCTTACGCGCTTCTCGGATTTCAGTCCGGGCGCCATGTAATCTGCGAGAAGCCGGTCGCCCTGAGCCTGAAGGATATCCGTGAAATTCTCGCGGAGGCGGCGCGTCATTCCGGCCGGGCGGAGGAATCCCGTCCGCGAAGCGAAAGGCCTGACAGGAGCCTTAAACGCCGGGATGACAGAAAGACGGGGAGACAACAGAAAGGAAAAGTATGTTAAGAGACGGAAAAATCTGGATTGCACAAAGTTTCGGCGGGCAGGATCTGTTTCTGGAACCGAAAATGGCGAACCGCCACGGTCTCATCGCCGGCGCGACCGGCACCGGAAAGACAATCACCCTCAAGGTACTCGCGGAATCCTTCAGCGAACTGGGCGTCCCGGTCTTTCTCGCGGACGTGAAAGGGGACCTTGCGGGCATGTGCGCGCCGGGAAACGACACCGAAGATATGCAGAAGCGCATCGAACGCTTCGGGCTCGCGGAGCATGGTTTTTCGTACCACAGCTTCCCGACGGTTTTCTGGGACATTTACGGGAAGAAAGGCATCCAGCTCAGGACGACCGTGTCCGAGATGGGACCGCTCTTACTGTCGCGCATCCTGAACCTCAATGAGCTGCAGTCGACAATCCTCACGATCACCTTTAGGATCGCGGATGACAACGGCCTCGTGCTGACGGACCTGAAGGACCTGAAGGCGCTTCTGAATTTCATCGAAGAAAACCGGGCGGAGCTGGAGCCGCAGTACGGAAAACTCGCAGCGGTCTCGATCGGCGCAATCATGCGTGCGGTCGTGACGCTTGAAATTGACGGCGGAGATGTTTTCTTCGGCGAGCCGGCGCTTGCCGTCTCGGACTGGTTTTCCTGTGACGAAAACGGACGCGGAACGATCCATATCCTGGACTCTTCGAGCCTCGTCAATAACGGGCGGCTGTATTCGACCTTCCTCCTGTGGTTTCTGTCGGAGCTTTTCGAAACCATGCCCGAAGTCGGGGATCCGGAGAAGCCGAACATGGTCTTTTTCTTCGATGAAGCGCATCTTCTTTTCAACGGCATCTCGGACGCGCTTCTCGAAAAACTGACGCAGGTCGTCCGGCTGATCCGCAGTAAAGGCATCGGCGTGTATTTCATCACGCAGAACCCGCGGGATATCCCGGACGTGGTGCTCGCGCAGCTGCAGAATAAAATCCAGCACGCGCTCCACGCCTACACGCCGGCGGAGCAGAAGGCGGTCAAAGCCGCAGCGCAGTCCTTCCGGGAGAACCCGGAATTCTCCACATTCGACGCGATTGAGGAGCTCGGAACCGGGCAGGCGGTCGTTTCATTCCCGGACCTTAAGGGCGTGCCTTCGGTCGTGGAGCGCGCGAATATCCTTCCGCCGGAAAGCCGGATGGGGACAATCACGGATGAGGAGCGGGCAGCAGTCCTTGAAAATGCTCCGCTTCGGGGAAAATACGCTGAGGCAGTCGACAACTTTTCCGCTTATGAATTCCTGATGCGAAGAGGCGCGGAGCAGATGGCGGAGGAGTATCTGGAAGAGGAGGAAGAGGCGGAGACCGTTCCGGAAGACGAAGATCCGCGCTTTGACGAGTACGGAAACTACACATTTGCAGGCTCCAAATACGCGGACAAGGTGAAGAAGCCCAAAGGCAGCGAGCAAAAGAGCAGCGGAAAAACCGCCGGATCTTCCGGCCGGAAAACGACGTCCGCCGCGGGACGCGCCGCAAAATCGACCGGCCGTTCCATGGCCGGAACCGTCGGCCGGGAAGTCGGTAAGGCAGCCGGAGCCGCATTCGGAAAAACCGGGAAGCGGATCGGCGGAAACTTCGGTGCGGCTTTAGGAAGAGGACTTTTCAGCACACTGTTTTCAAAGTGAGGGAACGAATGGAAATCAGGAAGATCGTCATCACCGGCGGACCCTGCGCCGGAAAAACAACGGCTTTAAGCTGGATCCAGAATGCGATCACCCGACTCGGATTCCGGGTGCTGTTTGTCCCGGAAACCGCGACGGAACTGATCGGCGGAGGCGTTGCGCCCTGGACCTGCGGGACAAATCTCGAGTATCAGAAGTGCCAGCTTCAGATGCAGCTTTTTAAAGAAAAAATCTTTGAACAGGCGGCGCATACGATGAATGAAGAAAAAATCCTTATCGTCTGCGACCGCGGAGCGCTGGACAACAAGGCCTATATGAACGATGCGGAGTTTTCGGCGGTACTTGAATACCTCGGCGCGGACGAAACGAAGCTCCGGAATTCCTATGACGCGGTATTTCATCTTGTAACTGCTGCTGAAGGGGCGGAAACATACTACACGACGATCAACAACGCTGCGCGCTATGAAACCGTGGCGGAAGCCAGGGCGCTTGACCAGAGGCTTCTGTCGGCGTGGACCGGCCATCCGCATCTCCGGGTCATTGACAACAGTACCGGGTTTGAGACCAAGATGAAGCGCCTGATCACGGAGATCAGTTATTTCCTGGGAGCTCCGGAGCCCTTCGAGGCGGAGCGCCGCTTCCTGATCGAATACCCCGATATCCGCCGTCTGGAATCCCTGCCGAACTGTCAGCATGTGAAACTTACGGAAACCTACCTCAGTTCCGACAACGGCGGCGAAATCCGTGTACGAAGACGCGGGCTGAACGGCCATTATACCTATTATGAGACCACGAAGATCGTCCGCGGCTCCGCAGGAAAGGTGGAGACGGAACGGAAACTTTCCGGAGACGAATACCGCAGCCTTCTCCTGAATGCCGGTCCGGAAACGCCCCGGGTACAAAAAGACCGCTTCTATATCGTTCACCGGAGTCAGTATTTCAGGGTGGACATCTATCCGTTCTGGAAAGACCGGGCCATCGCGGAAATCGAACTTGGCGACGGAAACCGGGAAATTGACTTCCCGGAAGAAATCCGGGTGATCCGGGAAGTCACCCGGGACGATTCTTACCGAAGCGCCTCGATAGCGGAAAGATACAGAATGGATATTGAATAATCCTGCGTCATCCTACATATTTTTTCACCCATAAGGAGAAACCATCATGATTACAATCGAATCAAGCCGCCTCAGCGTTACGATCGCGGAACCGAACGTTGAATGCAGCACCTGCCGTTTCGACCGCGCGGGCTTTATTACGCAGGTTACGCTGGACGGACAATACGAATTCTGCACCGAGGAATACGGCGGCACGCACGGGATGGGACTCTGCAGCGAAATCCAGTGCGACCCGCTTTCGGCGGCTGCCCGGGTCGGCGGGAAATTCCTGAAGCCCGGCGTCGGCATTCTCACAAAAACCGACGAGAAACCGTACTTTTTCATGCGCAGCTATCCGACCCTTCCCTTCCCGATCAGCGTCGAGAACCGTGGTTACCAGGCGGTTTTCCGTACAACTCCGATCGAGATCGAAGGCTACGCTCTGCGCATGAAAAAAACGGTGACGGTTTATGAAAACCGCCTCCGCATGGATTACGAATATGAAAATACCGGCCGGAAAGAACTGGATTTCAACGAATACGTCCATAATTTTGTTACGCTGAACCATCAGATGGTGGATGAAACCTATGTGCTTTCGATGCCGGCGATGAATATACCGGAAGGTCCGGTCGCGATGCCGCGCCGGGAGGATATCGGTCCTTCTTCGGTCTATGTCGATTCGGAAGGCCTGAAGACAAAGGCTGCGGATATGAACGCGAGCATGATGTTCCTCGATCCCGCTTACGTCAATCATGAGCTGAAACCCTTCAGCTGGAAACTGTACTCCAAAGTAAATTCGCTCTCAATCTCCGAGAAAGTCAGTTTTGATCCGGCTTTCATGAACATCTGGACCGTCGGAGAAATCATTTCTCCCGAAGTTTTCAGCCACGTCGTACTGGAGCCGGGGGAAGTGGCGGCGTATCACCGGGAGTGGGAGTTCTGTGACTGAAAAAGGCAGGCGGAACGGCCTGCTTACCCGACCGGCTTCACGCGGACTTCTCCGCTTCCGATCGGAGTGATGGTATCCTCGCCCTGGAACCGCACGAGAAGCCGGCATTGATCGTCGAGTCCCGTGACAAGCGCTTTTCCCAGAGGCCTGTCAAAATCCATCACTTCGACTTCCCGGCCGAAAAGAAGCATCCGGGCCCGGTATTCCGGAAGGAAAGTCTTTTCCGAAAGGTGCAGGTACAGGGGCAGGAACTCATTCAGGAAAGCGGCGGCGAGACGGACGCGGGCGTCCTGCCCGGAAGTCTTCTCTGCGAATATGGACCCGGCCACTTCGCGGATTTCCGCAGGCCAGCCTTCCGGAGGCTCCGAAAGATTGAACCCCAGGCCCAGGACCGCCTGATCAAGGCCGCCGGATTCCATGGAAAGTACGCCTTCCGTGAGGATTCCGCAGATCTTCCGGTCATGGAAATAGAGGTCGTTGACCCATTTGATCATGACGGACCCGGATGACTGGAGCAGCGATTCCACCGCCCGGGAAGCTGCGACACCGGCCATGGCTGTAAGGAGCACAGCCTCCGACGCGGGAAGCGCCGGGCGCAGGAGAATACTCATGTAAAGGCCGGAGTCTTTCGGCGAATAGAAACTCCGCCCCTGCCTGCCGCGGCCGGCGGTCTGGGATTCCGCAAGCAGGACATAGCCTTCCTGTTCGCCGGAGATTCCCCGGTCCCGGACATCGCTGTTCGTGGATCCGGTTTCCCGGACAATGCGGATCCGAAAGAATTCCTTTGCCTGCGGGGAAAGCAGCGCGGTGATTTCCGCCGCGTTGAAATGTCCCGAAGAAGCGTTCTGACCATCCGGGGCTTTCAGCCGGTAGCCGAGCTTCGGCGTTCCGGTGATTTCGTAGCCCGTATCCCGGAGCTTTCCGACGGCCTTCCAGACAGCGGTACGGCTTACGGAGAGTCTGTTTGCGAGGGTTTCCCCGGAGAGGGGAATGCCCGGGTTTTCAAGGAAAATCTGCAGGATCCGGTCCTGCATGCTGTTTTTTTTCATGCTTTCCCTGTCCTTATGGGATTCCTCGGCTTTCGCCTTCGGTTTCCGCTTGGAATGATACAGACCTTCTGTCATCCCGGGCGGCCGGAGGGGCCGAGGGATCCCTTCTCTTTGTCGATACCCTGATGAGATTTCCCGGCTTCGGCCTTCGGCCGCCGTCCGAAAAGACACAAGGCTACAGGCTGTTCCACGCGCTGACCGTAAATTCCGGATCTCCGGTCACACGGTCCGCGTCATACTCGACCGTGACGGATCTTTCCTCTCCGGGCATCATTATCAGGTAATTGTCGCTGAAGAAGGCCGGAAGCACGTCCGCGCCCTGAGACAGCAGCCGAATCCTTACGCCGGGCGCCGCACTGCCGCCGTTCTTCACGGAAAGCGCCGTGCGGATCATTTCCCGTCCGTTCTTGCTGTCCCTGAATTTCTCTGATCCAAGCACCTGCAGCGAAAGCGTGGTCATCGGAATCTCCCGGAGCGCCAGGTAATTCTGGTACTCCTTCCGGTTGTGCCAGTAGGTGTTCTCCCCGAGCACCTCACCCTGTTCATCCGAGAGAATCAGCCGCAGGAATACGGTATCGGTGTCCGATGCGGAGAAATCCGCGGCGGCAACCGTCACACCGTAAGCATCCGAATGAAGCTCGGGAAGCGCGTACACATCCGATTTCACTTTCTTTCCGTACAGGTTATATAATTCCGCCGTAACCGTCAGATCCGCATAATTCTCCGGCGTCGCGTTCGCCGCAAGGATCCGGTTGTCCCTCGGATCGAAGAAGGCGCGGACCGGCTGGTTTCCTGCCTTTGCCCCGAAGAATCCGCCGTTTTCATAAAGGTAGTAGTCGTAGGTCTGCCACATGAAGGATGGCCAGGAGGACTGGCTCATCCACATCAGGAGACCGTTTGAAAGCCTTGATGAGATGGCGTCGAACATGCCCCGGTGGTGGTCGTAGTTAATGAGCTGAGACGCCTTAAAGAAGTCGGAAAGGGACCAGCACTTTGCGGCGTCCGCGCACATCCTGGCGATCTCCTCTTTGTACTGCCGGTAAACAGGGTCCGATTCCTGCGGCGCCTGTCCCTGCACATAATCCGCCGGGACTTTGAAATCTCCGCCGAGGTATTTCTGCAAGGCTTCCATATAGGTGTTCGCGGGGCCGTTCATGTGATAAGTCCAGTCGTGCAGCGCCCAGGTCTCGCAGATCGGCCACAAATGCTCTGTACGCACGAATTTCCGCACGGACTCGAGCTCCGGAACGTTCGGGATGCCGCGCTCCGAACGCAGCACCGATGATGTGACATCATCGAAATACTGCTTCACGCCGTAGGCCTCCCCGGACTTTGCGAGCTGGTAGCCGCCGCCGGAACCGACAGGGCGCGATGCCGAGTTCGGGAAATAAATCCGCGTTCCGTCGAGCTCTTTCGTGAGCTTTTCCAGCCCCTGATTGATATCTTCCCGCGGATTTCCTTCGTTCCGGCCGCAGTAGAATGCAAGCGAGGGATGGGAACGCACGAACCGGATCTTGTCGGCCGCATTTTCCAGGAACATCGCAGGATCCGAGGGGTCCGGACCGTCCGCGGGGTTTGCGAGCCAGAAATCATCCCATATGAGGACGCCGTAGCGGTCGCAGGCTTCGTAGAAAGCCGGGTGTCCGGTCATGCCGACCCAGTTCCGGATCATGGTCATGTTCTGTTCGGCATGGAGACGGACTTTATCGAAAAATACGCGCCGGGTGTCGCGCTTCAGCCCGTCGTCAAGACCCCAGTTGCCCCCCTTTGCGACGATCCGGACGCCGTTGCAGTAAAGCGTGAGAAGCCCGCCTTCGATCACGTAATCGAAGCGCCGGACACCGAAATCAAAGCGTTTACGGTCAGAAAGCGCACCGTTTCGAAGCACGGATACCTCACAGGTATAGAGATTCTGTTTTCCGTAGGTGTTCGGCCACCAGAGCTTCGGCGATGCGAGCGTGAGCGGAATGCGGACGGCGGAAATTCCGCCAGGCTCCAGGCTGAGATTTTCGGAAAACTCCGGTCCGTCCGGGAGAATCCGGCCCTGAATCTGCACGGTTTCCGGCTGTCCGCCGTAGTTTCGGAGTTCTGTGCGGAAAGTGAGATCGGCTTTTTCAGTATCCAGCACAAAGCTGTGTTTCGTGGACTGCTCCAGATGCTCCGGAGACTCCGAATACACCTTCATCTCGCGCACAATGGTATCGACTGCTTTGCCGTTCAGTTCGCGCTGGGCGAGCACCGTGAAACGAAGATACCGTACATTCTGCGGCTGCACGATCCTGCGGTTTTCAAGACCTCGGCCGAAGCGCGTGAGGTCCAGAGGAACATTTGCGGTCGCTCCGGGAAGCGTGTCGGAGATCGCATGCCCGAAAAGCACGTCGGTTCCGGCGCTTGCCGCTGCGTCCTTAAGCCCCATGAAAAGGACCGGGACCTGTCCGCCGGGGTAAGCGTCGAGATTCTGATAATTTACGCCGTCAGCGGAGGCTTCGAGACGGAATGCCTGCGGATAACGGGACTCGAGATCCGCCGCCGGGCCGCCGGCTTCCGTACCCCAGATGAGCGTGACGGAACCGACCGGAAGGGATTCGCCGAGGTCCGCAACGAAGCGGTCGCCGGCATGACCGTGCCACTCGCTGATATTTCCGGGAACACCGTCCACAGAAACATGTTCTCCGAGCATCCGATCCGGAACCGGGATCGCGGTGGTTTCCGACAGCAGCGGAAGCGCGGCGTCCATCCAGGGATCCGAAAGCTGCACTTCGCCGCCGAAACTGAGGCGGACGTCGCCGGTGATGCCGATATTTCTTCCGCGGATCGTCGGGAGCCAGTCCCAGCCGACCGCCGCGTGGCAGGTCGGATTGTCCGCGCCGAGGAGGCCGCCGTTCGGGCCGGGGCCGTAAGCAAGGCCCTGGGTCGTGACTTCGCCGGGGGTTTCGTTTTTCAGGATCCGGACCGCGAAGCAGTTCTCTTCCCCGAAACGTACGAGATCCGTCACGTCAAACTTCGCGCGGATGAAAGCACCTTCGACAGAGTGCGTCCTTCCCGGGAGTTCATTCTTAAGAAGTGCTCCGTTGAAGTACACATCCGCCTTCCAGTTTATGGAGTCGAAATTCAGGAAAACCTTTTTCCCGCGCTGTTCCCGGGGAACGGCGAAACGATTCCGGTACCAGAAATCCGCTGTGAAGAATTCCTCCGAGATCTGGAACTGATCGTCGTCATAGAAAGGATCCGGGACTGCGCCGGCCTGAAGGTAAGATACAAGCACTGTTCCGGGCACAACGGCCGGAAGCCACGAAGAATCGTCAAAGTCCGCTGAGGAAAGCGCCGGTCCGTCTGCGGGAACCTCTGATGCGCGCTGCAGCCGCCAGTCACCGCCGGTGAGAGGCAGCGATCCGTCCGGATCCGCCTCCGGATTTGCAGGCAGCGCATAAACCAGCCCGTTTTCACCGAAAACCGAGACCTGATATACGATATATCTGTCACCGGAGCATTCGGAAAACAGAAGCTTAATATAACGCGCCTGGCCGGAAATCTCCGTCTCCGCCGTCTGATCCGAAGCGCCAAAGAGCACGCCGGCTTCCGTACAGGCTTTTCCGTCTTCTGAAAGCATGATGGTGCATTTTCCTGCATATTCGCTGCCAAAGCGCACGGAAAGCTTACTGATTTCGGAAAGCGCGCCGAGGTCGAGAAGGAGCCATTCCTCCCCGGAACCGCTGCTGATCCAGGGGATTTCGACGGCGTTTGTCGTCAGATGGCCGGTGTGACTGTAATCTGCCGCGCTTGAGTGCCATACAGCGCGGTTCCTCGCGATGTCTCTCATGGTGAAACCTCCCGATGATATTTCCTCTATCATACCAAAGAATGGCCGTCTGTTCAAGTGCCCGGTGTAAATTATGGCCGTCCGTGAGCAGCTAACGGACGGCCGGTGCGTTCACTTTTCTCCCGCTCCGTCCGGGCGGAGAAATCCCGGAATTCCGGAAATTTCCTCCCGGACGGAATCCCCCGGCCCGGACTGCGTCCCCGCCCGGGATGAAAAAGCCATGCTTGCTTTTTTTCCGGCGATGGTGTATTCTAAAAGGCAGAGAACTGATTCTTATCCGAAGGAATAATTTATGGAAAAAGCAAAGGAATATGCGCTGGTCACCGGGGCCAGCTCCGGAATCGGCAGAGAATTCGCGCGGCAGCTGGCAAAAGAAGGATACGGCCTTCTTCTCGTGGCAAGAAGGGGAGAGCGGCTGCAGAAACTGAAAGACGAACTGAAAAGAGAAACGCCTGTTGACATCCGGATCCTTCCGGCGGACCTCTCCTTCCGCGCGGAATGCGGCCTGGTGGCGCGGGAAGCCGCGAAGCTCCCCCTGCGGATCGTGATCAACAACGCCGGCTTCGGCGATTTCGGGGAATTCACGGAGACCGAACTTTCCCGTGAAATGCAGATGATCGATGTGAATGTGACCGCGCAGCACATCATCCTCAAGAAGGCGCTGCAGTATTTTGAAAAGAAAGGCGAACCGGGCTTTATCCTGAACGTCGCATCCTCCGCCGGACTCCTTCCGGGCGGACCGTACATGGCTTCTTACTACGCATCGAAAGCATATGTCGTCAGTCTGACCCGTTCGGTGCGCGAAGAGGTCCGGAAAAAATCCGGAAAGGTCGCTGTCAGCGCGCTTTGTCCGGGCCCTGTGGACACGGAATTCAACCAGGTCGCGCATGTGAAATTCGCACTCAAAAGCATCAGCGCGGAGGAATGTGTCCGTTATGCCCTGAAGAAGCTGAAAAAGGGCAGGGCAGTCATCGTTCCGACCTTCATGATGCGCGCAGGCGTTGTGCTTTCAAGGCTCGTCCCGCCCGCCCTTGCTGTCCGGATCGCCGGAAAGCAGCAGGAAAAGAAAATGGGGAAGGAATAAGAGGGGCCGGAATTCACTGCAGCTTCCGCAGTTCTTCCGCGAGCATGAGGAAGCCTTCTGCCTTGACCAGCGCGATTCCCTGCGCGTCGTCGCCGAGGACGACAAGCCGGTCTCCGGGCTTGATATTAAAAATCCGGCGGGCTTCCCGCGGGATCACAATCTGTCCTTTGTCATTCACATCTGCGATTCCGAACAGATATTTTCCTTTCGGCGGACCCTGAGGGGCTGCTTCCGGTTCATTTCCCTCCACCAGTTCCTCAAGAGAGAGCCCCAGGATTTTCGCGGCGGCTGCGGCGCGGTCGATATCCGGAATCGATTCCCCGGACTCCCATTTGGCAAGCGCCTGACGCGACACGCCGATCCGTTCCGCAAGCGCTTCCTGCGTCATACCACGCTGCTTTCTCGCAGCCGAAATCTTATCACCGAACATCAGAACATCCTCCCGTGATTCCTGTTTTCCACCATTATAAATCAATCCGTTCAAATCGGTCAACCGACTTTTTCCACGAAAGAAGCGTTCCGCCGACATAGAAGACGAACACCAAAAAAAGCACCGAAAACTGCAGCCCGAGCCGTTCGCCCGCCGGGTTTTTCAGGAACCCGCAGCCCGGAAGATGCGGAAGCGTTTCTGCGGAAACAATGGTAAAAAGGGCGGCAATACTGAAGAAAATCAGCGGTTTTCCGAGCGCCCAGGCCGTCCTGAAGAATCCTCCGACAAAGAGAACATTAAAGCACAGGAACAGAAACAGCACGAAGGCGAGAAACAAAGGCGACGGCGGGAGAAGCGATCCTTCCGCATAGGGGCGGACGGCGGACATCAGCGTCATCCGGATTACCGTCCAGATACCAAACAGCACGAAAGCGATGATTTCGTAAAAGCAGACGAAACGGTATTTTGCGCTGACAATGTCGCGCTTTGCCACGGGGAGCAGCACACTGTAAATGATATCCTGCTGTTCCCTCGTATTCTGGAAGGAGTAGAAGATCCCCAGACATACCATAAACGCGCCGACGAGGAGCGGATAGTTCGGGATGAAAACCATCAGGGTCGCCAGCAGGAACAGCGGCGTCAGAACGATCTGGGCGAGCTGCAGTTCCTTTACAAACAGTTTAGAAGAGATGCTTTTCACGGAAATTTCCCTCCTTTTCACAGCTGATCATGATTTCCTCAAGCGTGGAACCGAGTCCTTTTTCGCGGCATTCAGCAAGGTATCTGTCCATCGGAGCACTTGCAAGAAGCTGTCCTTTTGCAATATAGGTGATATCGTCGGCGCATTTGTCGAGGTCGGATGTGATGTGCGTCGAGAACAGGATCGACACCCCCTCGTCCCGAAGCCAGCGGAACAGATCGAGAAGCTCTTCGCGGGAAACCGGGTCGAGGCCGCTTGTCGGTTCGTCGAGGATCAGAAGCTCTGCGTGATGCGAAAGTGCGAGCGCGATCGAGAACTTGACCTTCATGCCCTCGGAGAGCTCCAGAACCCGCTTTTTCGGGTCAATGGAAAACAGGCCGAGATATTTTTCGAATGCCTGCGGGTCTGATTTTTCATAGAATCCGAGCGTAATACGGGCAATATCACCGATCCGCTTCCGCTGATACCAGCCTTTCTGCGAACCCGCGTAGCCGATGCGCTGCTTGATCTCGCGCTCATGCTCGCGGATGTCCATCCCGAAATACCGCACCTCGCCGGAGGAGCGGCTGATCATGTTCAGCATCGCCTTCATCGTCGTCGTTTTCCCGGCGCCGTTCCGGCCGACAAGCCCCATAATCCGTCCCCGTGCCATCTGAAAACTGATGTCCTGAAGGCGGAAGTTTTCATAGTCTTTACAGAGATTTTTCACCTCAAGAATGATTTCACTCATGATTATATGATCCTTTTCCGGCCGGTATTTCCGGCGCTGAAATTTATGAACTTTCCCACTTTTCTGAAATTTCCGAGGATATTGTAATACGGCCGGGCAGGCCTGTCAATCAACCGAAGCGGACACGGCGTAGGAATCGGTGTTATTTTTCGTTGCGGAATCATCCGGCAGCCTGATAGGGGTCCCCAAGGCTCCGCCCGGGAGGATGAACCGGGAAATCCTGCTTGACAATTCCGGAGCCCTGCGATACGATCAGAGAAGAACGGAAAAGACTGCAAAAGAGGACGGATTACCTATGAATACATATACAGAAAAACTTCGCCTCGGCGTTATCGGCATCGGCAACATGGGCTCGGGACACCTCAAAAACGTTGCGGACGGACTTTGCCCCTCCGTTGAAATCACCGCGGTCTGCGATATCCGCGAAGAGCGGCTCCGGGCTGCGGAAAAACTGCAGCCCCGGGCAGCGCAGTTTACGGACGCGGCCGCCCTGATGGAAAGCGGGCTTTCTGACGCGGTACTTATCGCAGTTCCGCATTACCTGCACCCCGTGTATGCGGAGGAAGCTTTTTCACGCGGCCTCCACGTCCTGACGGAGAAGCCGGCCGGCGTCTCGGTTTCCGCGGTCCGCCGGATGAACGAAGCCGCGAAAAAGTCCGGGAAAACCTTCGCGATCATGTTCAACCAGCGTACGAACCCTCTGTTT
>CACYBV010000150.1 GCA_902772745.1 uncultured Eubacteriales bacterium | reverse complement strand
TTTACTTTTATCTACCGCTGCGCGCTGGCTTTCGGCGTCGATGTCACGGACATTATCGAAGGCCACAGCCCGACGCTGCACAGCTTCACAGTGACCCGGGCAGGAGAGGGCCAGGAAATCTCGAATGCGCACGGCATGCGCTACTGGAATCTCGCGTATTCCTTCAGGAACCGGATCGCAGAGCCGCTGTACGTCACGAGCTTCTATAACGAAGAAGCACAGCATAAGGACATTGAACTGACGACACATGACGGGCAGGAACTGGACATCGTCGTTTCAGGACATCTGGTGGTACAGGTCGGCGAGCATCGTTCGAAACTCGGGCCCGGCGATTCGATCTATTTTGATTCCGGAACGCCGCACGGCATGATTGCTGTGGACGGCGAGGACTGCGTGTTCTATGCGATCGTCCTGAACCCTTCGGGGGAACCGGTGCAGGAATTCGCTCTTCCCGGCGCCCAGAGCTACCAGGTCGGCGCATTTGCAGAATACAAGCCCACAAGCCGCGTGGAGGATACGAAGGAACGCGTTTACCGGAAATTCATCGATGCAGTCGAGAATGAAAACGGTACGCCGACCTCGATTACATTCAAGAATACCGACAAATTTAACTTCGGCTTTGATCTTGTGGACGCGATCGCGGAGCGCGAGCCGGAGAAGCTCGCAATGCTGCATATCTCGAAGGATCACAAAGAACAGCGATTTACCTTCCGGAACATCATGCGGCTGTCGAATCGCTGCGCGAATTATTTTACCTCGCTCGGCATAAAAAAGGGCGACCGGGTGCTCCTGATCCTGAAGCGTCACTGGCAGTTCTGGCCGATCATGATCGGATTAAACAAGCTGGGTGCGATAGCGATTCCTGCGACGAACCAGCTTCTGGAGCATGATCTTGCCTACCGTTTCCAGGCAGCGGGCATAACGACGATGATCTGCACCGCAGACGGAGACGTTGCGCACCAGGCCGAGCTGGCATTGAAAAACTATGACGGCATGAAGAACCTTCTGATCGTAAACGGAGATCGCGAGGGCTGGCGCAGTTTCGACGAGGAATACCACCGCTACAGCACGCACTATGACCGGACGGAGGATTCGCCCTGCGGAAACGATCTGATGCTGATGTATTTCACATCGGGAACTTCGGGCTATCCCAAGATCGCAGCGCACAATTACAAATATCCTCTCGGGCATTTCCATACCGCGAAATACTGGCACACAGTGGATCCGGAGGGACTGCATTATACGATTTCGGACACCGGCTGGGCGAAGGCCATGTGGGGCAAGCTCTACGGGCAGTGGCTTGCGGAAGGCGCGATCTTTGTCTATGACTTTGACCGCTTCGATGCGGCGGATATCATGCCGATGTTTGCAAAGTACAAGATTACGAGTTTCTGCGCGCCGCCGACGATGCTTCGGATGATGATCAAGGAAGATATCGGAAAGTATGACTTCTCCTCGGTGAAGCATATGACGACAGCCGGCGAGGCGCTGAACCCCGAGGTATACCGGCAGTTCGAGAAGCTGACGGGGCTGCAGATCCGCGAAGGCTTCGGGCAGTCCGAGTCCACGATGATCATCGGAAACCTGATCGGCGACAAGCACAAAATCGGTTCGATGGGCAAGCCCGCGCCGATTTACAAGGTCGAACTGCATGACCCGGATGGAAACCCTGTCGAACCCGGCGAAGTCGGTGAAATTGTGATCGATATCAGGGAAGGCCTGCCCTGCGGACTCGCGACCTGCTACTACCGGGACGTAGAGAAGACCAATGAGACCTGGCGCGACGGCTGGTATCATACCGGCGATACGGCCTGGATCGATGAGGACGGCTATTACTGGTACGTCGGCCGCGTGGACGACATCATCAAGTCCTCCGGCTACCGGATCGGTCCTTTCGAGATCGAGTCGGTCATCATGGAGCTCCCGTACGTGCTGGAGTGCGGCGTCAGCGCCGCGCCGGATGAAGTGAGGGGCCAGATCGTCAAGGCTTCGATTGTGCTCACAAAGGGTACGGAAGGCACGGAGGAACTCAAGAAAGAAATTCAGAATTATGTCAAGGTGCACACCGCACCATATAAATACCCGCGGCTCGTCGTTTTCAGGGATGAACTTCCTAAGACCGTCAGCGGAAAGATTATCAGAAGCATGCTGTAAAATATCAATTTATCATATCGCTGCTGTCTGTACGAAAGCAGCCGCATCAAATAAAGAGGAGGAAAAACAGATGAGTCTGGACATCAGAATGGAACTCACGAAGAATCCAAAGGCAAAGCCACAGGATGAGTCGAAACTCGGGTTCGGAAAAATCTTTACGGACCACATGTTCATGATGGACTATGAAGAAGGCAAAGGCTGGTATGACCTTAGGATCGTGCCCTATGGACCGATCGCGATTGATCCGGCGTCCACTGTTCTTCATTATGGCGCAGAGATTTTCGAAGGCATGAAGGCGTACCGCCGCGTGGACGGCTCGATCGCCATGTTCCGCCCGGATGAGAACGGAAAGCGTATGAACAACAGCGCCGAGAGACTGTGTCTGCCGGAAATCGACCCGGAGATGTGGCTTGAAATTCTCGACACGCTTGTGAAGCTCGAGAAGGACTGGGTTCCGCACAGCGAAGGAACTTCCCTGTACATCCGCCCCTTTACCTTCGGCAATGATCCGCATCTCGGCGTGCATGCGGTGCATCATTCGACCTTTGTCTGCATCCTGTCCCCGGTCGGCGCATACTATGCTGAGGGAATCAATCCGGTCAAGATCGCGATCGAATCCGACGACGTGCGCGCGGTCCGCGGCGGTACCGGCTACGCGAAATGCGGCGGCAACTACGCGGCTTCGCTGCGCGCCGGCAAACGCGCAGAAGAGAAGGGCTTCACCCAGGTTCTGTGGCTCGACGGCGTTGAAAGAAAATACATTGAGGAAGTCGGCTCGATGAACGTCATGTTCAAGATCAACGACGAAATCGTGACACCGAAGCTGACAGGCTCTGTGCTTCCGGGTATCACGAGAAAGAGCTGTATCGAGCTTCTGAAGTCTCAGGGCGCGAATGTTTCAGAGCGCCTGATTTCGGTGGACGAGCTGGTTGAAGCAGCGGAGAACGGATCACTTCAGGAAGCCTGGGGGACCGGTACCGCGGCGGTCGTATCGCCTGTCGGCTGGCTCAGCTATCAGGGCAAAGAATACGAAATCGGCGGCGGAAAGATCGGCGAGACCACACAGCATCTGTATGATACGCTGACCGGCATCCAGTGGGGCAAGATTCCGGATACCTTCGGATGGATTCATCCGGTCTGCTGAGAAAGGCATAAAACAGGACTGCCCGATGCAGCCCGTCAAATCCGGCTGAATGATTATTCTGGGGAATGATTATGACATTTAATGACATCACTCCGAAACGGATTACCCTTTTCATGGGGCATTACGGGTCCGGGAAGACCAATATCGCGATCAATTACGCGGAGCGGATCCATGAATCCGGGAAGCCTGCCGCGATCGCGGATCTCGACATTGTAAACCCGTACTTTCGGATGAAGGACAGTCAGGAAGAGATGCTCCGCGAGGGGATCGAAGTCGTTGCGCTTCCGTTTGCGGGAAGCAACGTCGACCTTCCGGCGCTGCCGTCGCAGGCCTATTCTCTCGTGCAGAACCGGTCACGCTATGCGGTTCTCGACATCGGCGGAGACGACCGCGGCGCGCTCGCCCTCGGTCGCTTTACGCCTTATATTCTCGAGGAGAATGACTTTGACGTTTTCTTCGTCGCGAACTTTTACCGGCCGCTGACGCAGAAGCCCGAGGATGCGATGGAAGTGATGCATGAGATCGAATCAGCCTGCGGGCTTCCGTTCACGGGGATCATCAACAACTCAAACCTCGGAGCGGAAACGAACGCGGAAACGGTGCTTCGGACCCAGGAGCGCGCGGAAAAACTCAGTGAACGCTGCGGACTTCCGCTCGTGTTCACGAGTGTCACTGAGGAGCTTGCGGGAGAACTCCGGGAGAGGATTCCTAATCTCTTCCCGATGCACCTGCAGCGAAGGATCTTTGATCCGCTGAACTGACATAATGACGAACGGATTTCCAAACTCTGATCTGGGCTTGCCCTGCAGAAAGGAATGAATTATGCCAAAAGCGAAAAGCAATGCCGAAAATAATCCTACGGTCATCCCGAAATTCATAAAGGTCGGAAACGACTATGTCCCGCAGCCGGGAACCGGGTATGACATTCTCACGGAAGAGGTGCTGACCAGCGGCAGCCTGACGGTGCTGAATAATTTTTCAAAGGCTCACGAAGATGAGCTGAATTTGCCCGAGAACGCGCCGGCGAAGCGTTATCTCGAAGCGAGAATCGATACGGCGGAAGAGATCCGTGCAATCCGTTCAAAGCAGCAGCAGAAGGCGGCGCTCGGCATTCCGTATGAGAAACCGGAACTCGACAACCAGGACGGCTTTATCGGACTTTCGGGCATCAAATATCCGGACTACCAGACGAGCGCGTTCGGCTGCTGGTCCATCTCGTATTCGATGCTCCTAAAGAGCCGCGGCGTGAATCTTTCCCAGGAGCAGATCCGCCAGTGGCGCCCGGACTACCATGAAGGAATTCCGGAAAACGAAAAGGCAAATCCCGAACGCAAGCGCCTGATGAATTCCGATGACGAAAACTCAATCTATGCGAACGCGGACCTTGCGGTGCAGCTTTTACCGAATACTGCGGTCAACATGCTGCGGCTGGAGCCTTTCTCCGGAGAACTGCTTTCTATAGACGGGCAGGTCCTGTCCGTACCGCAGCTTCAGACCGTGGCAGCCGAGTATAAGGCTGCGGTGAAAAAGAAGCTTCAGGATACGATCACGGAAGCGCTGATTTCTGAGCGCTCGCCGCTTTCCATCGCCTGGGACGGTCACTATGTCACCGTCACCGGGATCAGCGAGGACGGTAATACCATCCGCTATGAAGACTCGCGCGGCTGGGAGGTCAACGCGCCGCGGACCAAAACCATTACCCTGGACGAACTGGTTCGCCAGGGAATGGAACGGCATTATCACAACAATATTCTGAAGGAACCGACCGGTTTTGAGATGGCCTGGCTCAGCGATATGCCCCAGGCGGAGTACGGTCAGGCTGAAAAGCCGGCGCCGGATCCTTCGCACAAAGACTTTGTCAAAATGAATGACGACGGCTCTCTTTCCGTCTCGGTTCCCATGAATGCCCGCGGCTATGCCATGGCCGGGAATCCGAGCGAAGGGCAGCTGGACGGCAAAAGTCTGGAGCAGTCTCTCGAAGTGGACCAGGAGGAACTGAAGAAAAAGACCGGTTTGCCGAAGGTTGAGGGCTGGGGCGCAAACGGCGGAATTTATCTCGGCTCCAGATCAACCTACTATCCGAAAAAGACCGTGCTTTTAGGGGATCCGAAACTCTCCGAAAAGGCGAAAAAAAGAGCGCTGAAGGATACAGGATCCTATCTGAACAGTCTGAGCAGCAATCATCTGTATGGGGAAAACCAAGAAAAAGCAAATGAGTTTCTGGTGGCTCTCAGCAGTATGGAGAAGGCCGAGAAAGACCCCGGGAAGTATGCGGAAGCTCAGAAAAAGCTCGCCGGACTATATGATTTTCTGCTTTCCGATCCGGACGGCAGCGGAAAACCGCTTTTCGAATCTGCTTCGAAAGACCTCAGCGACGCAAGCCGGGAAAAACTGGTAAACGGGCTCACACTTCTGAATAAAGCGTTCAAGCTCGGAAAAGACGAAGAAGTGAAGCAGCTCCTCGGGATTCATCGGAAACTGGTGCAGGATTACCGGGAAGAGCAGAGGAAAGCCGGTGTTGCTGCCGTTGAATTCAGGGCGGCCGCAGCTTTCCGGCGCAATGTTTTCGAGGCCTGGGAGAAGGTCCTGGATAATCAGGAGGGTGCCCTGGTATATATTCCGGAGAATGCGGGCGATGACGATTTTGAACTTGCTAAAAATGCGAGTATCCGGCAGGAATACAGGGATAATCTGGCCTTTGTGGCCGCCAGCTACTCTCTTCTGAAGCAGATGCAGGAAAAGGGAATCAAACCCCTGTATCCTTCTTCGGATGAAGTGCGTGCCATGGTTCCGAGGATCCGGGACACAGAGGCTTTTGAAATGACGGTGACCGGTGTCAAACCCTGGCTGTCTCTGCCGAAAGGGAAAAACCCGGGCGAGATCACGGAAAAGGATTATCGGATCAGCGATTTCCTGCAGGAACTGGCGGATAATGAAAAAATGCTGCGGGAAGAAAAAGCGGATGTGGTGCGTTATACCATCGAAGGAGACCGCCTGAAAAAGGTTCAGAAACGGATCTGCGCGATGGTTGGACGCCTCGATGAAACCAAAACCGGTTCCTATACGGGACTCGGCGTGATTTCGCGTATAAAAAACAGCGATGAGTTCGAACAGGCAAAGGCGGCGATGCGAAAGATCGGTACCGACCAGGCGCCGACGGGGGCCGAGATGAAAACGGCCTGCGGTATCGTGATGAAGTACCTCGAGGGCAAGGAGAAGGTACGGACCCGCGGATTCGGAAAGACCCGTTTCGATGAGTGTATGAGCTTCCTCGCGGAGGTTATGCCGCGGGACCAGTTTGAAGCCTACTGTGCTGAGATCAACAAAAAGCGCGGCGTTGACAGGCTCAGCGATGACTATATCGGTCCGGAGAATTACTATCCGCAGGGAACGACTGTCCGGCGCATCCTGCGCGACGCTAAGGAGCGCATTCTGCGGGGAGGGGAAACCCTCCGGGATTATGCGCGGGCACTTGCCGTCATCAAATATGCGGATGACGGGGCAGGTGAAATCCTGCTGAACGAAAATTGCGATACAAAGAGCGACAAGAGATATCTTCGGCTTATGACCGACAAGATTCTCGCCGATCCGAGGTTCAAAACATTTATAGAAAGCATGCCCAAAGAAGATCTGCAAAACATAGTGAAAAACGAAAAATTTGATGATTTGGAAACAGAGTGGTCCTGGCATAAGAATGCGGTCGCTCTGGAGGCGGACGAAGACAAAAAATCCCCGGAGATCACTTCCAATCTGAGCTGAACCATCCATAGAACGCGAAAATAAGCAAGGAGACAGAAAATGGCAAAAGTAACATTCAATACGGACATCTGCAAGGGCTGCGGACTCTGCGTCAGCGCCTGCCCCAAGCAGATTCTCGTGATTGCGAAGGACAAGATCAACAGGAAGGGGCACAGCCCGGCGGAATGCATCGACGAATCGAAATGCATCGGCTGCGCAAGCTGCGCCATGATGTGTCCCGACTGCGTAATCACGGTAGAAAGGTAAGGTGGAAGCATGGCTGAAAAAGTACTCATGAAAGGCAATGAAGCGATTGCGGAAGCGGCAATCCGGGCGGGCTGCCGGCATTACTTCGGCTATCCGATTACGCCCCAGACCGAGCTGGCGGCTTACATGGCGAAGCGCATGCCCAAAATCGGCGGCGTTTTCCTGCA
>CACYBV010000149.1 GCA_902772745.1 uncultured Eubacteriales bacterium | reverse complement strand
CCTCCCTGACCCTGAGAAGCTCACAGTTATGATTGTGATACAACAGACTCACGCCGCCTTCCCCGAGAATCCGGCCGTATTCATTGAGATCGGAACAGAGCTTCTGAAGCGCCTCGGAATCAGTGTAATCGAAGCGGTACATGCCGGTAATGACAATCTTATCGGTGCCAAAGTCTTGTGCTTCCCGAATAATTTTATCGGGATCCTTTTTTATGCTTCCAAGGTCTTCGTGGATACTTGTGACTTTCAGCCCGGCTTCCCTTACGAGCGCGATCCAGTCATACTTCCCGCCCTTCCCCGTCGGCATTCCGGCGAATTTCGTCAGCATCCGCACCAGCATGCCGGAAGGCCGGATCATAAAGCCGTTCAATTCGATGCCCTGATAACCGGCATCTCTGATGATCCGAAGCGTTTCCGCGGCTTCTTTTTCGGTTTTTGATACAGTACCCAGCATAATCTGCTGGACAGCGGTTGTGATCATATGATTTCTCCTAAATTGCCTCCTTCAGGGCGGGATCCGAAGATCACTCCGCCTCCGCCTTTTTCTGAGCGATTTCACCCTGGATCCGTTCCATCTCCTCCTTCGTGAGTGTGAACTTCTTCATCGCGAAGAGCGTGCAGATCCAGCCGATGATCGGAAGACCGCAGAAAAGCGCGATCGTGATCAGGCGGATACCCATTGTCAGTTCGTCGGAAGCCATCGGGATCTTGGAGCCGGTATAACCGACGATACCGATCATCAGGGTCGCGAGCATCGGCGCCAATGCGCTGACCAGCTTGTCAAGGAAGGAGTAGACCGCACTGACAGTTGCCGGAAGGTAGCGGCCGGAGCGGTACAGTTCATAGTCGACGATATCCATACGCATTGCATTTGCAGCAGTTGAAACGACCATCTTCAGCGCGTTGTTTCCGAGCATCAGAATGAAGAACAAGATGAGCGGAATTCCGATACTGGATGCGCTCTTTCCGGGCACCAGCAGAAGGAAAACCGAAAATGCGATATTCCAGAAGATGCACAGAAGAGACCATTTCACGGTGACCTGCTTGTTGCCCTTCTTTCCTGCGAGCCGGGCTCCGAGAATTGCGAAGGCAATCGAAGGAAGCATCGCAATCGCGGAAACGATAGAGGATCCGACCATACTTCCGAGGATGATGCTGTACATCATGACGGCGATGACAGACTGTGAGCCGACGGTCTGGGCGAGCTTATCGGAACTGGCTGCGACGACATAGCGCTGGAGGTCCTTGTTGTCCCTGAGAAGTTTGAACATTTCCTTAAGGGTAATCCGAGGCTGCTTTTCGATGCCTTCGAAATTCTCAGGTTTGTCATAGGGAGTGAGCCCGATACAGGCGCCGACGAGTGCGAGGAAGGAAACGCCGATGACAATCCAGTTTGCACGCTGGAAAACCGGCATCGTAAAGCTGTAATCCGTCGTTCCGTCTTCAAGCGTAAAAGGAATGCCGTACTTCGGCAGGATCGCTGTGATAATCACCATCGAGATGATCATTGGCGCGAGGTAAGAATAAATTGTGGACCAGACGCCGAGCATCGGACGCTGCTTCGGATCATTTGTCAGGATATTGCCGGTCAGGGCGCCGGTACAGCTTGAAAAGGTGTAGCCGATGATATAGACCATGTAGATCAGGATGAAGGACAGAATGCCCATCGGATTGGAGAAAGTCTCGTCAGGACCGAAACTGAATTTCCCGCCGACAAGATTGCACATCAGGGTTGTCGCAAGCGCCATAAAGAACCATCCGAGGAAGAGGAAAAAACGCATTTTTCCGAACTTCGAATTAAATTTTTCAATGATCAGCGCAATAATCGGATCGGTGATTCCGTCGAATATACGGGACAGGGTGATCAGGACGCCGACAAGCCCGGTCGCGATCGCAAATCCGAGGTTCCCGATATAGACGGCATAACCGAGAAGGACGTAGAACGCCATCTGCATGATGCCTGTCATCTGGGAAAGAATAATGTGGCCGGTTTTTGCTTTTCTGTAAGTGACAGTGTTTTCAGACATTTTAAATTCTCCTTTTCCTGTCAGCCAAGTACCATGTCGAAAACATTAAGTACAGTATCATCGTAGCGTGCGAAACCGTGGGACTTCGCATCCAGCCTGGTCGGAATCTGCGGTGTTTCGAAGTTAAAGAACATCTCCAGTTTCATCTCGCCCGTGTGCGCGCCGGAAAGCTCCAGGTCCGCGGTATAAACGGTCGTTCCGCGGGCGATCATACCGGGCGTCTCGCAGGATTCGAAGCCGTTCAGGAAGCTCTCGCCGTCATCGGAGAAGTTTTTATAGGTCGTGACGGACTTCGTCAGCGATCCTTCTCTCGTATTAACTGTGACCGCCGTTCCGCTGTGCCTTCCGGCAATCCGGACCTCGGGCAAGGATTTCGGCATACCTGTGAGGATGCCTTCCGTCGCATAGGGTATATTTTCGGGAACCGAGACGATTTCGGGCGTTTTTCCGGGAACATAGTCCGGAAGTTCGGCGATCATCACTCTTCCCCTGTCTCCGAGCGTTTTTCTGAGACGCTCGTTCCACATGGCTTTTTTGGAACCCGGGTGCCAGGAAATCGGCGAATAATATACATAGCGGTCGTTTGGATCATGCAGGTCGAGCCCCATATAATTCAGATCGCTCATGGACTTTTCAATATCGATCAGGGCGGGACCGACATTTGCACCTTCTGTGAAAGCCCGCGCGCCGGCAACCGCATACATGTAGACCATGTTGATTACACTGGACTTGGTCATCATGTTCCCGCGCCGCGGAATCAGGCCGAGAACGGCGCAGTTCGTTTTCGGAGAGAAACGAGTGGTCATGACGACGCCGAGCTTCTCGTCCGGTGATAACATGGTTGTTTCATCATAGCAGGCGGTATTTGTAATCGTAAGTACTTCCTCCGAATCCAGCGCCTGGACCATGGAAGCGCCAGACCCTCTGCCGGATCCGACGAAACTCAGACCGAGTCCTCCGCGGATAAACTGCTTTACTTCACCGCCGCGGACAGGCCCTTCCAGCATGAAGCCGGGGTGATCCGGATCTTCCCGGAACATTCCGGGACCGCTGATGCAGCGGATATTGTCGAGTTCATAACATTTTGCTTCTCTTCTCAGCTTCGCGAGATAGACGGCATGATTCATTCCAAGCGTTGACCAGGCGATATATTCATTGTCCGGAGAAACCACGTTCTCAGACCAGACCATCCATAAACCCATGCTCTTTGTAAGCGCTTCCGGGTAATGAATCGGAATCATCTCAGCATGCTCGGTATGATCGCAGTCCGGCGTGCATTCCAGGATATAGTCGCCGATATAGGCGCGTTTATTGTCGGTAAAGGGCATGTAACGGAAACCGTTTGACTGGTAAATCAGCCTGAATTCTCCTTCCCAGACCGGATTGATATCCGTCCCGTCATCATTCAGCGTCATGATGCGAAGGAAATCCTTCGGATCATTCTCCTTCCGCCAGGCGCAGGCCACGCGCCCCGAAGGTGTATAAGTGGTAAACTTCGGATCAGCGCCTTCCTGAAGCGGCAGTTCCCGTACGATTACATTTCCAAATTCTTCACTCTGAATTTTCCGCATGACTGCTCTCCTTTCGGACTTGACTTTTTGATGATGCCAGTTTACAATACGAAAAGAAAATAGACAAGTGTATATTATTTATAATCAACACTTGTCCATCATCTTGTTGTTTAATCTTTGAATGTGTACGATTTCATAAATGATTTTGAACAAGAAGCATTTCGGATTTTCTGTCATGTCATACATGGATTTATCTTTTTTTGTATTGCTGCGGATTTATTTGATGAAAAGGAAAAACGGTATTATGGATACGAGAATTGTCAAGACGAAAGCGAAACTGATCGAGGCAC
Source organism: uncultured Eubacteriales bacterium (assembly GCA_902772745.1). Classification (GTDB taxonomy): domain Bacteria; phylum Bacillota; class Clostridia; order Lachnospirales; family Lachnospiraceae; genus UBA1267. The sequence continues at coordinate 2,079 of CACYBV010000149.1, read as the reverse complement.
TGTCGGCGCTGACACGGGAAAAGAGTGTTGAAGATATTTCTGTTTCTGAATTATGCAAAAAGGCGGGCGTCAACCGCACCACCTTTTACAAATACTATAAGCTTCCCTCCGATGTCGGAAAAGAGTCCTTTGATCGGCACATGGAAGAAATGATGGAAAAAATGCATCACACCGTACCGGGAGGCATGTATGAAACGCTGCTTTTCTGCTGCCGGGAATATCAGAAGAACTATCTGATAGCGAAGCAGGTTTTTCCGGGGTTCCAGGTTTCTTCTGAAATGATACAGAATCTGTATCTGAATCTCTGGAGGCCGGATATGATCCGGGATATCGACAGGCTGTACTTTATCGCGGGCGGAGCTTCGGCAGTCGTTCGCCACTGGCTGGAACAGGAACCGGAAGAAGCGCCGGAAACGGTCGCAAAAAAGCTCGGACGCATGACCCAGGCCGTGCTCAAATCCTGAGACTGCTGTCTGCGGCTCATCATAAAACCGCAGGATCCGCATTATTTTATCCTGAAAGCTTTATGAATGCTCTCTACGGTTCCCGCAACGAGAAGCCGCTGGCCAGCTCCCATGACCTGATACGGATTCACATCAGTAACAACCCGGCCGTTTACGCGCATTCCGATGATGTTCAGGTGATACTGACGGCGGATGTCGAGATCCGCAATCGAATGTCCCGCCCATTTTTTCGGGATTTCAATGTCGTAGATCGCGCAGCTTTCATCGAGTTCGATATAGTCGAAAATCGAGTCATTCGAAAGCGTGATCGCAGACCATTCCGCGGCCTGCTTTTCCGGAAAGACCACTTCGTCCGCTCCGTTGTTCAAAAGGAATTTTTCATGCACATCCGACGCGGCCATCGCGACGATATGCTTCGCGCCAAGTTCCTTCAAAAGGTATACGGTCTGGAGGGACGACTGGAAATCCCCGATCGCGACGACGCACAGGTCGTAGTCACTGACACCGAGCGTCCTCATAAAGCCTTCGTTTGTGGAATCGCCGATGATGGCATTGGTGACGTAAGGAAGGATGTTGTTGACCATGTCTTCGTCTTCGTCGACCGCCATCACTTCCTGCTCGAGTTCCGCAAATTTCCGGGCCATTTTTCCGCCGAAAAGTCCGAGTCCGATGAACAGAATAGATTTCATAAACACACCTCATTAACCGATGCTGATGTTCTCTTCCGGCAGTCTGCCGTAATTTCCTTTATTTTCCGAAAGCGCCGCAAAGATCAGCGTCAGTCCGCCGACGCGGCCGAGGAACATGAGTACAACGAGAATTCCCCGGGAAACCAGCCCGAGTCCGGGCGTGATGCCGAGCGTCAGTCCGACCGTAGCAATTGCGGATGCGGTTTCAAACAGGCAGTCGCGGATCGGAAGCGCCTCAATCCGGCTGATGACCATTGCCGCGATGACAAAAAGCAGAATGTAAAGAATAAATATGGTCGCCGCTTTCATCGCCGATTCGCGGCCGATCCTGCGATCGAAAGCCGAAGGCTCTTTCCGCTGATGGAACACGGACCACGCGGTGATCAGAAGGACTGCGAAAGTATTGATTTTCATACCGCCCGCGGTGGATCCGGACGCACCGCCCACGAGCATCAGCATAATCATCAGCGCGGTGCCCGCGCCGGACATCTGCGACAGGTCAGTCGTGTTGAAACCGGCGGTTCGCGGCGCCGCGGTCTGGAACGCGGAAGCAAGGATCCGCTCTTTCATCGGAAGACCGCCGTATTCCGCGAAGAAGAAATAGATAAAGGGAAGCAGCAGAAGAAATACGGAGAAACTCAGGATAACCTTGCTCTGCATGCTGTAGCGTTTCAGGTGATGCCGGTTTGTGCGGATATCATCCCAGGTCCTGAATCCGAGACCGCCGATCAGGATCAAAAGAATCAGGACGGTATTCACCAGAATATTACCCTGAAAATATGTCATCGAAGAAAATGCTTCCTTTGTCCCCATCAGGTCGAAACCGGCGTTGCAGAAAGCGGAAATCGAATGGAACAGCGCGCAGACGATGCCCTTAAAAACACCGAACTCACGGATAAAAACCGGTGAAAGAAGCGCCGCGCCTG
>CACYBV010000148.1 GCA_902772745.1 uncultured Eubacteriales bacterium | reverse complement strand
TGAATCAGCAGTTTGCTGCATCATATGAAATAGTGTTCAGGCAGTCCGCACAGTGTGCGGGCTGCTTTTTGCCGCTTCCGGTGATCTGCAGCCGGCACAGGACTCACAGGAGGAGAAAAATGAAGAAATTATTGTTCAAAGGCGCAGGCACGGCAATCATCACCCCGATGCATGAAGACGGATCGGTGGATTTTGAAAGCTTCGGACGTTTGATCGACTGGCAGATCGAAAACGGCGTCGACGCAATCATTGTTGCGGCAACAACCGGCGAATGCGCTACCCTGAACGACGAGCAGCATATCGCTGTCATTGATTACTGCGTTCAGCGCACGGCCGGCCGGGTGCCCGTCATCGGCGGGACCGGTTCGAACGATATGGCGCACGGCCTGCACCTGACGAAAATGGCCTGCAGTGCCGGCGTGGACGGAATCCTTGCGGTGACGCCGTATTACAACAAGACCACCCAGCGCGGGCTTGTGAAGTATTTCCAGGACTATGCGGAGCTTTCGACGGTTCCGGTGATCGTCTACAATGTGCCTTCACGCACCGGGCTGAACATTGAACCCGAGACCTACGGAATCCTCGCGGAGCATGAGAATATCGCAGGCATCAAGGAAGCGAACGGAAACATCTCGAAGATCGCGGAAACCATGGACATCGTCGGGGACCGGCTGTGGCTGTATTCCGGAAACGACGACCAGATCGTCCCGCTGCTCTCCTTAGGCGGCGTCGGCGTGATTTCGGTACTTTCAAACGTGGCGCCTCGGGAAACCCACGACATGGTCATGAAGTATCTTGAAGGCGACGTAAAAGCCTCCCTCGCACTGCAGCTTCGGTATACGAAACTGATCAAGTACCTCTTCTCGGAGGTCAATCCGGTGCCCGTAAAGGCGGCTGTCGCGGCGATGGGCTTCTGTGAGAACATTCTGAGGCTTCCGCTCCTTCCGATGGAGGATCAGCATGAAAAAGTGCTGCTTTCGGAAATGAGAAAGCAGGGGATCCTCGCATGATCCGCGTGATCGTTTCCGGCGCGGCCGGACATATGGGACGGATCCTGACGGATAAAATCGCAGCCGATCCCGAACTTGAACTCGTATGTTCGGTGGATCCGTACGGCGAAGGGATGGCGAAGGATCTTTCAGAATGTACGGCTGAAGCGGACGTGGTGATTGATTTTTCAAATCACCTCGGGACGGAAGCGCTGCTTTCGGAAGCCGAAAAACGCGGTCTCCCGGTGATTCTCTGCACGACGGGGCATACTGATCCGGAACGGCAGAGAATATATGATGCGGGAGAAAAGATTCCGGTCTTTTTCTCCGCGAATATGTCGCTTGGCGTCGCAATCCTGACGAAACTCGTGCGGCAGGCAGCAGCACAGTTCCCGTCTGATGCGGAGATCGTGGAAACCCATCACAGAAGGAAGCTCGACGCGCCTTCGGGAACCGCGATGTCTCTCGCCAGAACGATTCAGGAAGTCCGGCCGGGATATGAAATCGTCTGCGGGAGATCGGGAATGCAGAAACGCCAGCCGACGGATATCAGCGTCCAGGCGGTCCGCATGGGCAATATCGCCGGGATTCACGAGGTATTTTTCGGCACCGATACGGAAACCCTGACCCTGAAGCATGAGGCGCACGACCGCGGGGTATTCGCGGACGGAGCGATCGCGGCGGCAAAGTTTATCGTAGGGAAGCCCGCGGGCCTTTACAATATGGAGGATCTTCTGGGCTAGTGTCATTTCGAGCGAAACCGCAGGCCGAGCCGGGAAATCCCGTCATGAAGGAAACCGGTTTCGAACGGTTTTCCCGGACCCGGACAGCGTCCCTGCCCGGGGTGACAGATTCCTGCAGGATAAATTGTTATTTACAGACATCAAGGAGGACAATATGATCAGAACAGCCATCATCGGGTACGGAAACCTCGGAAAAGGCGCAGAAAGCGCGGTCGCTCAGGCGCCGGATATGGAACTCTGTGCGGTATTTACCAGAAGAAGTCCGGAAACGGTAACAATCAAAACCCCCGGCGTTCCGGTATATAATTACAGCGAACTCGCGGAGAAGGCGGCGGATCTTGATGTCGTAATTCTCTGCGGCGGTTCGGCGACGGACCTTCCCTGGATGACCCCGGAGGTCGCCGGGATCTGTACCGTCGTTGATTCCTTTGATACCCATGCGCATATTCCGGAGCATTTTGCAGCGGTCGATAAGGCGGCAAAGGCCGGCGGGAACATTGCGGTGATTTCCACAGGCTGGGACCCGGGCCTCTTCTCTGTTGCACGGCTCTACGCGAATATCGCGCTTCCTCAGGGCTCCGACTATACTTTCTGGGGCCGCGGCGTTTCGCAGGGACACAGCGATGCGATCAGAAGAATCCCCGGCGTTGCGGACGCTCGTCAGTACACTGTCCCGGTGGCAGCGGCTGTCGAACGCGTCCGTAACGGCGAGAATCCGGCGCTCACGACCCGTGAAAAGCACACCCGCGAATGTTACGTCGTCGCAGAGCCGGGTGCGGACCTCGAGGCCATCCGGAAAGCCATCGTAAGCATGCCGAATTATTTCGACGAGTACGATACGACCGTGAATTTCATCACGGAAGAGGAACTTCTGCGGGACCACGCGGGACTTCCGCACGGGGGCTCCGTAATCCGTTCCGGCGTGACCGGCTGGGAAGGGGAGTATCGGGATACGATCGAATTCTCCCTGAAGCTGGACTCGAATCCCTTCTTTACGGGCTCGGTACTCGTATCCTGCGCGCGCGCCGCATACCGGATGAATCAGAGAGGTGAATCCGGCTGCCGGACGCTTTTCGACATTCCGCCGGCGCTTCTTTCGGAAAAGTCCGCGGAAGAGCTTCGGGCGCATTTACTGTAAACATCTGTCATGTCCTCGGAAGGCTGTGACGGAAAAACGGTTTCATGCCGGGCGGAGGCCGGAGCCGGGATATCCCATAAGGTACCGGAGAACGCAGAGAAACTCACGTCTGCGCCCGGGATGACGGGTCCGAAAGGAATTCACTATGTTATACAATCATCTTTCCATATCCCCGGAAGGGCATCTTCTCATCGACGGCGCGGATACGGTGGAACTCGCGAAGGAATACGGTACGCCGCTGTATGTCCTCTCGGAAAACCGCATCCGTGAAAACTGCAGGAAATACACCGAAGCTTTCCGGAAATACTTCCCGGAAGGTTCTGTTCCCGCCTACGCCGGGAAAGCGCTGTGCTTTCGCGGTATTTATCCGGTCATCGAATCGGAAGGCCTGTATGCGGATGTCGTTTCCGCCGGTGAAATCTATACGGCGCTTTCCGCCGGCTTTCCCCCGGAAAAACTGGTGTTCCACGGAAGCAATAAAACAGATGAGGAAATCCGTTTCGGACTGGAGAAAAGGGTCGGGATCTTTGCCGTAGACAATTTTGCGGAACTTCGGGAACTTGACAGTCAGGCCGGACGTCTCGGGATCGTGCAGGACATTCTCCTCCGGGTGACGGTCGGACTCGATCCGCATACCCTCGACCAGATCAATACCGGCCGGGTGGATTCGCAGTTCGGGACGCCGATCGAAACCGGAGCGGCGATGGAAATTCTGATCGAAGCCCTGAAGAAAAAGAACCTCCGGGTGATCGGCTTCCACAGCCACATCGGCTCTCAGATTTTCGATTTTAAGCCCTTCTGCGACCAGATCGATATTTTACTCGGCTTCAGTGCTGAAGTCCGTAAAAAGACCGGTTTTACGCCTTCAGTGCTGAATCTCGGGGGCGGTTTCGGCGTTCCTTATGTCGAAACGGATCCGAAAGTCAATATTGGGGAAAATATTGCGGGAATTGCGGATCACCTCAGGAAAGGACTGACAGAGTACGGACTTCCGGCGCCCAGGATCATGATGGAGCCCGGGCGTTCGATCGCTGCTGACGCCGGCATCACGCTGTACACGGCAGGCGGAGTGAAGACGATCGAAGGATACCGGAGTTATATTACCGTCGACGGCGGCATGACGGATAATCC
>CACYBV010000147.1 GCA_902772745.1 uncultured Eubacteriales bacterium | reverse complement strand
ACTCCGTGTCCTGCAGGCAGAAAAGGTCAATGCGCGGATTGCTGATCATTTTGTTGGTCATCGTTGTGTAGATGTCCGCTTTGGTCCGTGCGTCCATCATTCTGGAACCCGGGCGCAGCTCGGTTTTGTTGTAAATCTGGATCAGAAGCTCGTGCAGGCTTTCGTTGATCGAACCGAGTTCCGTGTCGACGGTCCGTGCAAAAATATGCACGGCGTTGGCGTTTTCACTGACTGTCTGCTGCTGGGCGGAGCGGATATAATTCACGTTCATGACGATCTGCAGGGTCAGGTTAACCGTAAAAATGAGCAGAAGGAACCAGAGCGTCGTCCGGATCCACGAACGCCGCTGTCTGGTTTTTTCAGCTGTATTTTTACTGTTCTGCATGAAATTGCCTCACAATACGTCAGTCCGCGGAATCATCGGAGCCCTCGGGGATCAGCTGCCCGCGCCGCATTAAAACATGTCCTCCCTTGCTTTCCGAGCGGGATGCGCATCAGCATTTCGTATGGAAGGGGAAGGCCGGAAGACCGGTCCGGTCAAACAGGAAGCCCCTGCAGTAGTTCTGTTCGGCGTAGGAAACCGTAATCTCTTTTGCATCTGCAAATGCGGGATCGGAAAGGATCAGAAACTCCCCGTCCGCAAAAACCGCCGGATCCACAGGCTTCCCGTCCGCCGTCACGGCAAGCGCATGCTCCGTGTCGCCGGCACTCCGGTCTATGACAAGCCCCGGCTCCGCATCCGTAAAATGCAGGAGAATCCTGTCCTGATCACGCAAAGCTTCGCCGAATTCCGGGCTGTCCGCCTTGATATCCCGTCCGTAGATATAGCGGAGGGCAAGATTCGCAAGCCTTTCGCCGGCCTTCCGTTTGTCGCGGAAATGAATATTGATATCATCGCCGAGATCCATGATGCAGACATCCTTCGCCTTCGGCATTTCTTTCGAGCTTTCGTGCTGAAGCTGCCTGAGAAGCGGATATTTTTTTGCCGCGGTCAGCCCTCTTCCGCCAAACGGCGCGAGGTCGACCTGGTAAAAAGGAAGCTCCTCCTCGAAAAGCCTGCGCCAGGAGCGGATCACGGCCTTCATCGATTCGCCGTAGAATTCCTGCCAGTCGCGGTAGTCGTCGTCCTCGCCCTGGTACCAGATGAATCCCGCGAGCGCGAAAGGCGCGGTCTTCTTCAGCATCGTATCGTAGAGTCCCGCCGGGCGGATTGCGGCACGCGGTCCCGGTACATAGGGAGAATATACAGGCATCGGCATCGGAACCGGATTCTTTTCCATCATCTCGGCGAATTCCCTGAGGCCGACTCCCATCATGAAGTTGTCCATGCGCGCTTTCATCTCCGGCGGTACCGGCGGAACCGGTTTCTCGGAAGCCTCGAAATAGGGCCGCCAGTCAAGATCCGAAAGTGTTTTTTCATACCAGTCGAGGACGGGTTTCATGGCAGGAGTATTCTGGATTTCCTCAATGGAAGCCCAGGCCGCAGCCGGCGTTCCGCCCCAGTTGCAGGCGATCATACCCACGGGGACGCCGAGTTCTTTCCGAAGGATTTTCCCCATATACGCCGGGATTGCGCCGAACTGTCCCTTGTTCTCCCGGCCGGTCCAGCTCCGCCAGAAACCGACCTCCGAGAAGTCCCCGAGGTTTTCCGCCCCATCGAAATTAATCTGCGGGCAGGTGAACATCCTGAGGTTCCGGTCGTCCTCCGTTTTGTACTCGTCTTCCGCACCGACGTCATATTTCAGCAGGAATTCCATATTGGACTGGCCGCCGCAGAGGAACACTTCGCCGATGGCGCAGTCCCCGAAATCAATACTCTCATAAGTCCTGAGGGAATCAACAATGAAACGGACCCGCTCCGCTTCTTCCATCGGCGGGAAATCCACACGGAACTCGCCGAGATCATTGCATTCCGTCTCCAAAACCGTGTCCCCGAGTTTAACCGAAATCCGGTCGTTTTTCACCGATTTTCCCCAGACCGGGATCCTTTTCCCGCGCTGGAATACCATTCCTTCACCAAAAATCTGCGGAAGTACGAGTTTCATGGCATTTATTCTCCTTTTCAGAAAAATGATGGTCTTTTTACCCCATTTTCATTTTATCGGAAATAAAACTCATTCCAACAAAAAATCTACTGTATACTTTCAGATTTCTACGAAAAATGCCAGGAGGCACTGCCGCACTGAACGGCAGAAAAGAAGGTGCCTTCTTCTGGATGTATCCTCCGCCCAGGAGACGCTTTCAGGTCTCCAATGCCGAAGATGCTTTCTGAAGAAGGCACGTTTTTTCTGTACTTTATCTGCGGCCGCCTCCTCTGAGGCTTTCGCTTGTTTTCCGATACTTATTCTTTCACTGTCCTTGTTTCAGCCTTCACAACCGGCTGGCCCGGAAGACCGCCCTTCACCTGCGAGACAACGCAGCCATTCTCAGAGAATTTGAACCAGGTCACTTTTTTCGAGTTGTTTTCCGGCCAGAGTTCTTCGAGACGGAAGGTGTCGTCGGATTCCCAGACGCCGTTTGCATAGCATTTCGTCGCGAACTGCCAGGGCGAACGGAAACGGTTGTAACGGCGCGAGCCGTCCAGCGCGAATTCCACGGACAGCGCGGTGTTGTCCGTGCTTTCCCAGCAGATTTCGCCTTCCATTTCATCAAAGCGGATGGCAAAACGCCGCACCGGGCTCGCTTCCGGCGCATACATGCCGAGGCAGTAGATGTCAAAAGAGCCGTCCACGGCCTTATAGCTTCCGGAAGCCGCATCCTTCATCGAAGCGTAGGGCCTGAATTCCGGAGCAGCAATTGCGAGGCGCTGCATGCGGTAGCGAAGCTTCTCCTGCATTGCCCGTACTTCTTCCGTTTCTTCAATCGGCGCATCTTCGACGCCCGGAAGCAGGCATTCCCAGAGCTTTGAAATCACCTTGTTCGGATTTGCGCCGGGCGCGTTCTGGTTCATCGAGACGATCATATCCCTGTCCGGAATCACGATCGAGAACTGGCCCGCAGCGCCGTCCGCGCGGTATGCGCCGGGATAGGAACACATCCACATCTGGTAGCCGTAGCCGGAACAGCCTTCGAGATCGCCGCGTTCCCGGGATCCGGTGCTTTCGTTGTCGATCTGTTTTGTCGTCGCAAGCTTCACGTACTCCTCGGGGATCAGACGCTCGCCGCCCGCGACGCCGCCGTCCTTGTAAAGCTTCATGAGCCGGAGGTTATCCTCGGTCGTCGAAACCGTCCGCCAGGCCCACATGTCCTGTCCCTCCGGTGCGATTCCATGGAAAACATTCTTTCCGTTGATGCCGATCTTCGGGAAGAGCTTTTCCTCCAGGTATTCGTAAACGGTCTTTCCGGTCAGCTTCTCGATCACCTTTCCGAGGAAAGTGGAGCCGACACTGTTGTACCAGAAATGTGTGCCCGGGCGGTACTGAAGGGGAACCGCGATGAAATTCTTAACCCAGTTTCCTTCCATCGTCGGGAATTCGCACATTCCCGAGCCCATCGTCAGCACGTGGCGGATCGTCAGCTCCTCAAAATACGGCGAAGGATTTTCCGGGACAAATTCAGGAAAAATATCGTTTAAGTGCGTGTCGAGCGTCAGCAGCCCTTCCTGTATCGCTATCGCGATCGCCGTGCCCATATAGGTCTTCGTGAGGGATGCGCACATATGCGGAATACCGGGGCCGTAGGGCGCCCACCAGCCCTCCGCCGCGATCTTGTCGTGACGCATGATCATGAGGCCGTGCATCTCCGTGAGGTCCGTTTCCACGGCGTCCAGGAAATTCCATATGGCTTCCGAGCGGATCCCGAGAGATTCCGGACTTACGCGTTCAAATTCTGTTCTGTGCATTTCTGTCTCCTTTCCATCCTGTCATCCCGGGTGCAGCCTGCTTTCCCATCACTCAGCCGGTTCCCGGACGGGATATCCCGGCTCCGCCAGACATGACATATTCTCTGCATTTATGCTTTCTTTCTTTTCTCTAAAGTCCACTGGATCAGTAAAAGCAGGAAGCCTCCCGCGGCGAGGATCACGCCGAATCCGACAAACAGGCCTCTGTGGCCGAACACCTCCTGATCATTGACAAAGAAAGACCCGATGATCGGCGCGACCGCGTTTCCGACATTCTGTCCGATCATCACCGTCGAACTGGCGACGCCGGAGCGTTCCTTCGGCAGCTGCTTCACGGCGCGTGCCTGGATCGAAGGCTGTCCGTTGCCCTGCCCAAGCGCCTTGAAAACCGCCGCGGCGAGGATCATCCCGAGTCCGGGCGCTACGCCGATAAAAATCATCCCAAGCGCCGCAAATACAAAGGACGGGATCAGGATAATGAAGACCCCCTTCTTATCGAGGAGTTTTCCGGTAAAGGGGCGGATCGCGATCAGGAAAGCCGAATAAATCCAGGAGAAGATCGAAATCCGCGCGATCTCCCGCACCGCCGCGATCTCCTTGAGGTAGGTGCTGACCATCCCGTTTCCGGCGCTGAACAGGGCTGCCATCAGCATAAAGCAGGTCAGTTCCGGCGCATACAGGTTTTTCAGGGAGAATTTCTGTTTCCCCGGCGCGCCTTCCGCAGACGTCTGCTTTACGTATTTCAGCGGCAGCAGGAGGCCGATAACGACAAAGGGCAATATCCCGGCCAGGAGGAAAATCGTACGGAAGGGCAGCTTATCCTGCGGGATCAGGCCGATCGAAAGCCCGACGGTCTGCGAAATGATCTGTGCGAGTGAAATATATCCGAGTCCTTCGCCGGTCCGCGCCTTCGGAATGAAGCTCGCCGCAAAAGCGATATTGGTCACACTGCAGACCGAGAAGAAAATGCCTGTGAGAAGCCGCATGACGATGAGCGTCTCGATATTGGTGCAGGCGATATGCAGAATCAGGCAGATACCGTAACCAAGGTTCGCGAATATCAGGATCCACTTTCTCGAAATCTTGTCGGCAAGCATACCCGCGAAAGGACAGACCACCAGAGACACGAGAGACATCAGGCCTGCGGT
>CACYBV010000146.1 GCA_902772745.1 uncultured Eubacteriales bacterium | reverse complement strand
TACTCGAAAAATTCCTTGAAAAAGCACAGAGCGCGGTTTCCGCAGCCCTTGTCGGCGGCATCCTGATCGCGATCGGCTACAATGTCGACTCCGTCACCGGCGACTACATAGGCGAACTTTCGAAAATGCCGACAATGCTGACCTGGATGATCGTTATCATCGGCCTCTTGCCTGCGATCATGGCTGTCATCGGCATCCTGATCATCCGAAACTACCCGATTGACCAGACAGAGCGCGAAAAGATTCACGAATACATCAGCGAGCACCAGACCAAGAAAGAAATCGAATAAGAGACAGAAAACCCGCCCAAAAGGCGGGTTTTCCTCCGTATGCACGGTTCTTCAGCCTGGTTTACTCCAGCAGTCCGTATGCCACCGCACGCACGCGCATGTGATGATATTCTTCGTTGTTGGGGAAGGTGTTGTGCATGTAGACGACCGAGAAATGGTTCGTCGGGTCAATCGAGGTCCAGGTGCCTGCAGCACCGGTCCAGCCGAATTCGCCGGGAGTGGAGTTCGAAACGCCGCCGATATCCATCATCACGCGCACACCGAGCCCGTAGCCGTAGCCGTCGAGGTAGGTGTTCCGGAACTCCGAAAGCTGTGTCTCGTTCAGCATGTTGGCCCGGAGCAGGTCGATCGTATTCTTTCCGATGATTCGCTTTCCGCCGAACACGCCGCCGTTTGCCAGCATCTGCGTAAAGACCGCATAATCCTTCAGGTTCGAGAACAGTCCAGCGCCGCCGGCTTCATAAACCGCGTCCGGCTCATGGCGGTCGTCCATCATGCCCTTCATCGGTTCGTAGCTTCCGTCGTCGTTGATATGATAGAGAATCGTCATTGCCTTACGCTCTTCTTCGCTGCGGTAGCGGTAAGCGGTGTGGGTCATGCCTAGCGGATCAAAGATCTCCTTTTTCAGGAATTCGCCGACCGTCATGCCGGAGCACTTCTCGATCAGCGCCGCAACCATTTCGTGGCCGAAGCCGTAGAGCCAGTGCTCGCCCGGATCGAAGCGGATCGGAACCGCGCCCATTGCTTTGACGTCGTCCTGCAGCGTGTACTTGCCGTTCTTTTCTTCCGTAAGGCGCTTCCGGATTTCGTTCATCCCCTTGTCTGTCGGATGGTCCGAATTCGGCGAAGGATAGGGAAGCCCGCAGGCCATGTTGAACACGTCCTTCACACGGATCGGGCGTTTTGCCGGCCGGATATTCCATCCGCCGTTTCCGAGGTATTCCGCGACCTTCGTGTCCTTATATTCCGGGAAATAATCATAGTAAGGGTCATTCAGGGCGAATTTCCCGCGCTCGAAGAGGATCATTCCCGCGGTGCAGATAATCACCTTGGTCATACTGAAGAGCCGGAACGTGGTGTTTTCATCGACCGGCCTGCCGCCTTCGATGTCCATCAGGCCCTTGTAGCCTTCGTAAAGCACTTCACCGTCCTTCATCACGATACAGCCGCAGCCTGGTACGTGATTCTTCGCATAATCCTCCAAGAGGAGATCCAGATCTTTTACCGTAGACATTTCAGTGTCTCCTTTCGCATAGATGTTAAAAAAAATATAGCATATACGAAGGGAAAATACAAGAGGAAGAGGCCGGCCTCCGGGTGATATCCCCTTCTCCATTTCGGTCTTTTGTGATGACAGAAAACAAAAAGAGCACCGGCCTGGATATCGAAATCACCGAAAGAGGCATAAAAACGCATTCCGGAACTCCGGGCATTCGTCAAATCTCGGTACGCCGGCGTACGGAGGTTTTCCTCATTGCGGGTCACAAAAACCCGGAACAACACTTTCCTGTCATCCCGGGTCCTTTTTTTGTTTATTTGATATTACATCAGGCCCCTGACGTCCGCGCGCCGGTCATTAATATCCTTAGCCTCTTTCTTTTGCTGCTCAGCGATCTTCATCTCGCCTTCCTCTTTTTCGACTTTGCGGAATCTGTCCGGCTCCGTGGTTTTGATCTTTCCTTCCACAATCTTGGTCTTAACGCCCTGCATCAGCATCATGGCCATATGACCGCAGTTTCGATTTGTCACCTTCGGCAGATCAAAGCGTCCCTTGTCGTTCGATACCTGATCGACGATCGTGATCCGGTCCTTCAGCTGCTTTTCAAATCCAACCGCTTTCATGACATTCGTCACATTCTCGGGTGTCACTTCCATACCGAAGGTTTCCTTGAAAAGCTTTCTGCCTTCCGACACCTGGAAATCATATTCATTCGCAAGTTCCTGGCGCATTGCATCGTACTGTTTCTTCGCTTTGGCTTTCTGCTCATCCGGGAAGTTTTTGGCCGAAGAAGCTTTTTTACATTCGTCGACCGCTTTGATGTATTCCGTTGCTTTCTGGCGATCCATCAGCGCCTCCGACAGTACGCGCAGCGTCCCCGGATTACCCACAAACGCGTCGCCTCTCAGGTTGTTTCCGCCTGTCTTTGCGAGATCCATCAATGCGGAAGTCATCCCCTGCTCCAGAGGAGCAATTTTCGACCTGTCGATATTCATGATGGCTTTATAGTCCATCAGCTTCGGATTAATCTCTTGCTGAAGCTGCGAGAGTTTCTCCGCCTCTGCCGCCTTCTTTTCAGCCTGTTTCTGCTCATCGGAAAGATTTCTGCTGATTCGATACTGTTCAAGCAGCCGCTTTGCTTCCGGAATGGCTGTGCCGACATTAAGGTTAAAACGGCTATATTCATTGGATGCTAGGCGCCGCTCCTCGTTCTTTATCGCCTTGTCGAGGTCTCCCCGTTTCTTTGTCGCCGCCTCGATTTCGTCCTTCGCGGTTTGTATTTTTACGGACAGATCGTTGCTTTCCTTCGTCAAGTCCTCCTTTTTCTGCCGATAAGCATCGCGGTCCGTGACTTCTTTCTGCCAGGCTTCGAACCGCCGGTTGTAGCTCTCGGAGTGCCGGCCGCCGAACGCACAGAAAATCCGGCGGAAAAAGTTCTTTTCCCGCGGCTTTTTGGAAACCGTCGGTTCCTCACCCAGGTTCGAAAGCTTCAGGTCCGTATCCGCCTTTTTCTTCTCGCTCTCGTCTATTTCTCTTGTGTTTTTATCGATCAGGTCGGACTTTTCCTTTACGGCCAGAATGCCGCTGTCAATTTTCGCGGCACTCGTCTCATAATCCTTCTTGGCTTCTTCGGAAACGCAGTCCACTGCTAACACTTTCCCGTTGGGAGGAAGAATGGTCACGGCCGTCTGCTGATCCCCGGGGTTTACACCCCCAAAAGCCTTCCCGATGTTTTTCAGCTGGCTTTTTTTCGACTGCTCCGACAAAAACAGCGACAGGTGCATTGCCATCAGGCTGCCGTAGCTTCTGCCGCGCTTTGTCTGCTCCAGTTCGCGCAGTTTGTCAACCGTGGGGTTATTGAAAAAAAGATTCGAATATGTGTCCGTCGTTCCGTCCGGCTTTGTGATAAAAATCCGGTTGCCGGTTTCGATCATGTCGTCAACACTCGGCCAGGCATCAATACCGCCCGCAAGTCCCAGATTATGAAGCGGTTCCAGCGTCTGAACCATCGAAATCCGGTTGTTCTGATGATTCACGGGATCATCGCCGTACAGATACTCAAAAGTGTCCTGTCCTTCCGGCTTTGCAAACAGTCCGGAATCCCAGTTTTCCAGCATATAATCAAGCTTTCCCGTCAGGGTATCTTTCGCACCCGTCTGTACTCCCTTAGAATCCAGTGGGGAAGCAAAAGTTACAGCTTCATATTCATATTGTTTCTTTCCATCTCC
>CACYBV010000145.1 GCA_902772745.1 uncultured Eubacteriales bacterium | reverse complement strand
CGCCTTCCAAAGCGGCGGTCGCAGTCACCATCTTGAATGTGGACCCCGGTGCGAGGCGGCTCTGTGTCGCCCGCGAGTACAGCGGACTCGACTGGTCCGAAAGCAGGCTCATATAGTAGGCGGAATCGTTGATCCTGTTCGAGTCATACCCGGGATAGGTCACGACAGCAAGAAGATTTCCGGAGTTCGGGTCTGTCAGTACAAGACCCGCGGAACAGGGGTCGAGCGCGATCTGGCCAGGCAGAAGCTCCATTGATTTGATCTTGGCGCTGAAAAACTCGAACGCCGTCGCATTCGAATTGTCCGAAAGCCGGCTCATCCATTCCGGATCCTCGGCGATCACGCCCTGGCGGAACATCGCCAGCCCGATTTCACAGCCGCTGATCCGGTTCGTATGAATGAGCTCGTCATAAATCAGCCGGTCAAAGTCGCCGAAAGGTTCCGAGATATCCGTAAGAATCCGGTCGGTTAAGAAGCCGTAACAGGCATCGACCGTATTATAGCGCTGGTCTTCGGAGAACTTTGTCATATCGATCCAGCCTTCGGAAAGCGCATGCCACAGGAAGTCCGGGAAACTGCATTCCTTATCCCTGAAGGCGGCATAGACCTCATCTTCCGTGTCGACCGCGGCGGTCTGCAGATAGTCCTCCCTGACCAGGAAACTGTAAAGGTGGTTGATGTATGCCTGTCCGTACTTGTCGAAATCCTTTATTTTCTTCGCTTCACGGTTCTCAAGATAACGCCGGAACATGTCCGCAAGTTCCGCTTTTCTCTGAAGCCGCGCGCTGTCCATGCGCTGTTCCGCCTGACAGGCATCTTCTCCGGAAAAATCGGAAATCGACAGGATGCTGTTGTTGATCATCTGGAAATAAACGTCCCGGATCGGAACCTGATATTTGGATTCCTGATAGGCCTTCATCGGGTCGTAGTCGTCTTTTTCATACAGGTGGTCCACGAGGATGCCCGCCAGGCGCTGTTCGATGACATTGTAGGCCGCAATCGTCATGTCCGAATCGATTGAGAGATACACATCATTCCCCTGCACCGGTTCGGAAAGGATTTCTTCGTGCAGCGTGATGCCTGTGCTGTTGACATAGATGATTTTCCGGCCTTTTGTCCCCTGCAGATAGCTCTCGTAGGCGGATTCGATGCCTTCCTTCCCGATCACATCGCCGGCGATATAGTGTCCGCCCAACGCGTTCAGGTCGTCGATTTCCTCTGTCGTGATCGATCCGACATAGCCGAGAATGCTCGAGAAGCATTCACTGTTGTAATAGACCCGTTTGAAGGCCTGCTCAACATGCACGCCGACAAGATCCGCCTGGGATTCGAGCACCGCCGCCTGCAGTTCGTCCGATATATTCTCCACGATCGGCGTCTCGATATAACGGGTATAGGAAGTCGCGGCGAGCGCATAGCGTATGTTGCAGATGTTCAGGGCGTCTTCTTTCGAAACTTCCGAGGCGCCTGCCCAGCGGCTGGTAAAATTGTAGAGGGTTCGCTGGAGATAGCCGATCACGGTTTCCGCGTCGTATTCGTAGGGATCCGTTCCCTCTTCCTGCATCGCTTCGATGTTTTTCGCTCCGTAAACGTCGCGGATAAAGGTCCGGACTTTTGCCGGGGAACCGGTGAAGACATATTTTCCGTCTTCCCCGACTTCGGCCGGAACGGTTTTCATGGGCTCTTCCCCGAAACGCGCCAGAAGGTGAATCAGCCGGAGCAGCATTTCGTTGAATGCGCCGTCCTGCTTGGTGTAATAATACCAGTCGGTGATCGTCACGCTGTAGACGACTTCGTTTCCTGCGAGAAGCACGCCGTTCCGGTCGTAGATATTCCCGCGCTGGGCGGGGATGCTGACTTCCTTCCTCGTCGTATTCATGTAGCTTTCGGAGTATTCCTCGCTGTGCAGAAACTGCAGCGAAAACAGCCGCACCAGAAGTACGGCAGCCGCTGCAAGAAGAACCACGCCGAGAATGAGCACGCGGTTCGCAAAAAATTTCTGCAGGCCCTTTTTCAGGGTCTGGAAAAAACCGTCAGACAACTTTCACTTCTCCCTTGTTGATCTTGAGTTCCCATCGTTTGCTGACAAAAAGCAGCAGTCCGTAAAGAGGCAGGAACACAATGAGCGTCAGTAGGATCTCCGGTGCAAAAACCTCCCGGAGATACGGAAGCAGGGAAAACCGGCTTCCGACAAGGAAACCGAAAACAAAGAGGTACACATGGTACAGAAGTTCGTTTACCGAAAGGATCAGAAACAGTACGGGGATGATCTCCGACTCCATCTTTTCGGAAAGCACGCCGTCCCCGTATCCCAGGAGCATCAGCATCAGCGCATTGAAGCCCGGTGTGCCGGTCCCGACGACATCGATGAGAAGGCCCGTGAGGAATCCGACAAACAGACCGTAAGCCTTTCCGAAAAGGAATCCCGAGGACATCACAAGGATCAGCATGAGGTTCGGGAGGGCAATCAGGATCTCAACACCGGGCAGCACCATCATCTGCAGCACAAAACAGACGGAACCGGCGATCAGGATTACGAGAAGCCGTTTGATTCCGGTCATTGTTCCGCCTCCGTTTCCTGAAGTTTCTCCTTCATTGTCGTGATGACGAGAACCTCGTCAAGTCTTGTGAAATCCACTGCGGTTCTTATGGTTCCGCTTTTTGTGAGCTTGTCGGGATTCAGGACAACATTCTCCGCGTAGCCGATGAGAAGGCCGGGCAGATACTTGTCAGAGATCGAAGAAGTTACAAGCGCCGTGTCTAAGGTCTCGTCAAATTCGGCAAGCGCATTTGAGAGCAGCATCGTTTTGTCGCCGGATTCGGAAAGGTCCCCGGTTGCGATGCAGTTATAGTGCCCGTAGCGGGTCATCGCGCTGACGCTCATGTTGTCCTCGATGATCGCGGTCACCACCGAATAATTCAGACCGACGCTCGTGACGATTCCGACAAGGCCGTCGGCGTTGATGACATTCATATCGACCTTCACACCGTCCATCGATCCTTTGTTGATCGTAAACCGGCGGAAGCAGTTCACGCCGTCGGAGCCGATGATCTTCGCTTCCTGCACTTCATACTCCGAAAGGCGGTTTTTCGCCCGG